>JACUUQ010000311.1 GCA_014859175.1 Lutibacter sp.
GCGAATCAAAAAAGGATTTTCACTATAATCCCTAACGCAAATGCTGTTTTAAATAAAACTTATCCCTTTTAACTTTTTTTAAATTCCCCCTTCGGGGGTTAGGGGGCCAAATTCTCCCAATACCAGCCTACTGCTTCTTCCAGGCCTTGTTTGATGGAGAATTTGGGATTGTAGCCCAATAAACTTTTTGCTTTTTGGATGCTGGCCAAAGAATGGGGGATGTCTCCTGCACGGTTGGGTCCGTAAGTGGTTTGCACATGGGCAATGGCTGGGTCAAATTTTGCCAATTGATTTTTAAGTGCGGCCATCAATTCATTTAAGGTGGTGCGTTCTCCATAAGCGGTGTTGTAAACGGTGTTTAAGGCTTCCGGATTTTCGGTGGCCATAGCCAATACATTCATTTGAATCACATTGTCTATATAGGTGTAATCCCTTGAATACTCGCCGTCGCCATTGATTATAGGACTTTCATGTTTCATCAATTGCATCACAAATTTTGGAATTACGGCGGCATAAGCGCCATTGGGATCTTGTTTTCTTCCAAACACATTGAAATAACGAAGGCCGATGGTGTTTAATCCGTAGGTTCTGTAAAAGATATCTGCATACAATTCATTCACATATTTGGTGATGGCATAAGGCGACAAGGGTTTGCCAATAACGTCTTCCACTTTAGGCAATGCTGCTGAATCTCCGTAAGTTGATGAGCTGGCGGCATAAATAAAGCGTTTTACTTTGGCCTCTTTTGCGGCTACCAACATATTCACAAAACCTGATATATTCACATTGGTGGATGTTGCAGGATCGATAATGGAACGTGGCACGGAACCCAAGGCTGCTTCATGCAATACATAATCAATATTTTCACAAGCCTTTGCACAATCTTCCGGATTTCTGATGTCGCCACCAATTAATTCAAAATTTGGATTGGCGAACAAATGTTTTATGTTTTCCATTTTGCCTGTGGAAAAATTATCGAGGCAGGTTACTTTGTTGTTGTAGTTTAACAGGTATTCGCATAGGTTTGAGCCAATGAAGCCTGCGCCACCGGTAACTAAAATGTTTTTATTTTCTATTTGTTTCATGTTAATATAGATTTTCGCGGATTAAAACTGAAAATCACTACCTCAAAGTCACAGACTTTGCATAGTGGTTTAATACTGATTAGCGCGGATTGTTTTATATTGTGTTGATAAGGGTTCCCAATTTCATGACCGTTGCTATAATTTACCGAGCAATTCTGTGGCATCGATATTCAATTTTGAGAAAGCAAACCATTTTTTCCCAAGTCCTTTAATGAGGCTCCTATATGATATACATCCGTTTCATCGATAATCAAAAATCGATCGTGCGATTTGGCAAATTCTTTTATTTCGATAGGCTCATATTGCTTATGAAAGCGATCTAAATCTAATTGTAATGTTTTGGAAATACTTTTGGTATAAATAGTAACCCGTACATCCTTGTTTCTTTTTGAAAGTAAGGTAAGCACCGACTCATCAATGTAATTATCCAACAGCTCAATCGATATTTTGGCAGATTTTACAAGTCTGGATACAAATGAGTGTGCATCAAACAGTTGTCCGTCATAGAAAACGCCTTGATTGGGAGGCAATTTGGTATTTATAATTAAATCGAATTCATTATTCTTGATTTCAAGTGAATTTACTTTAGTTTCTAAAATTTCTATTCTATGATTTAAAGCAACACCTTTTAGTAAATAATTCTTAAGGACAGTGTTTGCCCAAATCCTGAATTCAACGCCTCTTGATGATTTTACTCGGTAACCCACAGACAATATCATATCAAGATTATAATGTTCCACTTGATAAACTTTGCCATCTGCTGCAGTTGTCGCAAATTTTGCGACAACTGAAATATCTTTCAACTCTTCCTTTGAGGCATTATTTACGTGTTTTCCAATGGTTTTAACGTCTCTGTCAAATAACAAAGAAATTTGTT
>JACUUQ010000080.1 GCA_014859175.1 Lutibacter sp.
CCCCGCCAACTGGCGGGTCGGGCTTTCCGCTAAATCTTTTTTAATGCGCCGAAAAGGCGCATTAAAAAAGGATATCGCTGTAATCCCTAACCCATTGAATTACGATTTTTGTCCCGAATCTATCGGGATACGATTTTTCAACTGGAGTAATCAAACGTTATCCTTAAAAATTGCGAACTTTGCGTTTTTTCTTTGCGCTCGTTGCGGTTAAATGCAAATTTCGATTGAATTAATTTTTTATAATTTTACTTAGTTTTTATCATAGCATTGGCATAAGCTGTTTTAATTGGCATTTGGCCTAAAGTTTTTCAACATATAACTATAACATTTCAACATATAACTTAAACACAACTGCCTAATTGTCACCTAAAATATTTTGGCGTGATATTGGTTTAAAAAATAATTATGGGAAAAACAAGAGTATCGTACAAATGGGCCTTTCAGGAATTTATTTGGCCGCGGAAAAAAATCATATTGTTGGGAATTATTTTAATCATTGTCAAAAGTTTGTCGGCTTTGGTGCTTCCTTATGCCAGCAAAACGTTGATTGATGACGTAATTCCATCGCGTGATGTTTCAACGTTAACAATATTGCTGGTAGTTGTTTGTGTTGCAATTCTTATTCAGGCGGTAAGTTCTTTCTCTTTAACGCGTTTGTTAAGTGTGGAAGCGCAGCACTTAATATCCGTTTTAAGGGCAAAAGTGCAAAAGAAACTGCTTACGTTGCCCATCAGTTTTTTCGACAATAATAAATCGGGAGCGCTTGTTTCCCGAGTAATGAATGATGTTGAAGGCGTTCGAAATTTGGTGGGAACCGGTTTGGTGCAGTTGGTTGGCGGATCTATTACCGCGGTGATTTCTTTGGTGATTTTAATAAAAATTAATGCGTTAATGACCTTTTTTGTGCTGGTGCCTGTTGCCATTTTTGCGATTGTGGCCTTAAAAGCGTTTGGCTATATCCGTCCTATTTTCAGAGATCGCGGAAAAATTAATGCCGAAGTTACGGGCAGGCTGACAGAAACCTTAAACGGCGTTCGGGTAATTAAAGGTTTTAATGCCGAAAATCAGGAAAATAAAACTTTTGAGGAAGGTGTTGAACGTTTGTTTTTAAATGTAAAAAAGAGCTTGACGGCTACGGCGTTGATTACCAGTTCTTCCACTTTTTTATTAGGACTGGCTTCCGCGGGCATTATGGGAATTGGCGGCTATTTTATTATGAATAACACCATGACCATTGGTGAATTTGTGTCGTTTACGCTGTTTTTGGGCTTTATGATTGCCCCAATTGTGCAAATGAGCAATATTGGCAGCCAGTTAACCGAGGCGATGGCGGGATTGGATCGCACGCAGGAATTGATGGAAATGACCGAAGAAGACAATCCGGAAACAAGAACCGTTGTGTTAAAAGATATTGTTGGTGATATGGTTTTTGAAGAGGTGTCTTTTAGCTATGAAAAAAGCAAGGAAGTGCTGCACCATATTTCATTTAAAGCGCCATCTGGAAGCGTAACGGCTTTGGTGGGTTCCTCAGGTTCAGGAAAAACTACGATTGCCGGATTGGCGGCTTCCTTTTTAAATCCGACCGAAGGAAAAGTGACGGTTGACGGCATCGACTTGTCCACCGTAAACCTAAGCAGTTTCAGAAGCCATTTGGGCGTGGTGTTGCAGGATGATTTTTTGTATGAAGGCACCATTCGCGAAAATATTTTATTTCCCAGGCCAAATGCCACAGAAGCACAATTGTTGGCGGCCGTAAAAGGCGCTTATGTGAACGAATTTACAGACCGATTTGAAGAAGGTTTGGATACCGTAATTGGTGAACGCGGCGTTAAATTATCGGGCGGCCAACGTCAGCGAATCACCATTGCAAGGGCTTTATTGGCTGATCCGAAAATTATTATTTTAGATGAAGCCACTTCAAATTTGGATACGGAAAGTGAGTCCTTTATCCAGAAAAGTTTGCATATTTTAATGAAAGACCGCACCACTTTCGTGATTGCCCACCGGTTAAGCACCATTCAAAAAGCCGATCAAATTTTGGTGATAGAAAACGGAAATATTGTTGAGCAGGGCGGCCACGAGGAACTGATTGCCAAACAAGGCAGGTATTACGATTTATACACTTACCAAAGCAGAATTTAAAAACCATTCAAAAAAGCAGGAACAGGTTGCGACCTGTCCGTTCAAAAAAGCAAAAGTGTTTATTTATTTTCTAAAGTGCTTTTTTAATTTTCTAAGGATAAAATGTAATTTCAAAAATCACCCCCAATATAAAAACTGAGGGCTTTTTTCCTTTTTCTTTTTTTTAATTGCAATCTTCCAGCGTAAATTTTCATAGTCTTTTTTTATTTTTAAGCAGAAAGTTAAATGTTGCTAAAAACTTTGTACATCAAGTAGAGGCTTGACAGCATTGTGAAAAGAACCAGCAAGGCAATGATGGCTATTTGGGCGTTTTTCTGCTGAATAGTATTGATTGTGGAGCGTAAAAATCTTTTCATAAATTTTAACGGTTTTAAATTAGATATGTTAAGGCGAATTTAAAAACATCATTTCGATTAAACACATTCTCGCATTATAATGAGATGATTATTTTTTTTATCTCACAAACCGTATTTTGTGTATATTTGAGATATGATGTTAAAGAACAAGATTTTAACCGCTGGTTTATTTTTATTTACAGCACTCTCATTTTCTCAATCGGTTTATATTGGGAAAATTGATGATATATGTTACACTTCTTTGGACAGCGTAAACAATGCCGTTTACGTTTTTTTTAAGGATTACTACAAAAAAATTGATCTGGAAACTTTTGAAAAGGACAGCGTAACAATTGTTGTTGACCCTAAATTTGATTTCAAGGCATATAAACCCGTGTTGGTGAATTCAAAATATTATTTTGTGCATAATCAAGGCGGAATTGTTTACAAATTGAAGGATGACACCATTAAACGTATTGACAATTCCTTTAACCACAAAATGCAAATCAACTCTAACATTTTTGTTTATGATGATAAAATCCTTAGATACGGCGGTTATGGTTTTTGGAGTGCACGTAATTTCTTCACCTATTTTGATACCGATTTGCTGGAATGGGAAACCATAAGTCCGGTGAATTCTGAAGAAGTGCCCAAGGGAACTTTTGACGGATTGTATATTTTGGACAAAGACGACGCCTATTTTTTTAATGGTAAAAGCATTGACGATTTTAATAAAACGGAAATGTTTTTGAACAATGAAGTATGGAAATACAATTTCAAATTAAATTCTTGGAGTTTTCTTGGAACAAGCGATTTTATTGATTTAACCAATTTTATTGATTTAACCAATTTTGCCCATCCAATACGTTATAAAAAATCGTTATTGGTGGTTTATACCAATGGATTATCAACCATTGACTTGGGAAATAACAAACTCGCAAAATTTAAACACGGCAAATATTCCCATAATATGATACCGTTTTTAAATAACTATTTTTTGAATGACCGGTTTTATTCTTTTTACTATAAACGAAATACGATTAATGGTACTGTCTATTTCAGGAGTGCCAGTATAAACGAATTTATTGGAGAATTGATTTCTGAACAACCTTTTTACAGCAATCATAATTTATTAAAAGGATCCTTTTATTTGGTCGCCGTTCTACTTTTAATGGCGTTTTTGGGCAATGTTGGTTTTAAGCAATTCAAAAAAAGGAAGAAAATTGTTTTGTTGGACAATGGCCTTCGGTATCAAAATAAATTTGTGGAGTTCGACCAAAAGGCGATGGAGATTTTAAAATTATTGGTTTTGGGCAAGGATGTAAACTCCAATAAAATTCTAAGTATTGTGGAAGAAAAGCAATACAGCGCTGCCCATAATGAACGAATAAAAGTCCAGAAACTTGATGAAATTAACCTCAAAATTAAAACTTTGATTGGTTTAAGCGATGATATTATCCAATCAAAAAAATCTCATATTGATAAAAGAATACGACAGTATTTCATCAATAAGAATTTGTTTTTCCTGTCGAAAAAAGACCTCTTAAAATAAATTTTTCAGTTCACAAATTACGCAATACAGGTTATTTGCAAATTTTTTAGCAAATTTGCACACTTACTAATTTTATAAATGACAAAAAACACGTTTCCCGTTCCAAACGATAACGAACAAGAGCAATTGTTGCTGAAAGCCAAGATTAAGGTTTTGCAACAAGAACTCAACGATATTGAACAAAAAACAACTGCTTTTGAAGCCATTTTGCGTTCAAATTTAACCAATGAACTTATTGAGGAACAGGAGTTGACAGTACTTTACAAAAAAGTGCAACTGGCAAAAAAAGAAAAACGTTTTGCGCAAAAAAGGAAAGGAAAGAATTTTAAGGATTTGAAAGGTCTAAAAATGATTGCCAAAAGCAGCTTGCCTGCAATAAGCGATGACGATCAAAAGGAAAAAAAGCGACTGTACCGTGAAGCCATGCTTTTTGTGCATCCCGACAAATTTTCCATGCACCATGAAAAAATTGACCTCGCCACAGAAGTGACCACCAAATTGATAGAAATTTACCAAAACGGCAATTTGGCCGAACTTCAAATTTTCCACACACACATTTTTAGCGGAAATGCAATGTTGCAGTTTCCTATAAATTCTGAAATTAATGCAGTGGCCTCAGTCGATACTTATTTGCAAAATGAGTTAGAAAAATTGGAAAAACAAATGCAACTCGCCAAAAACAAACATACTTATAAAGTGCTTACGGAATATGAAAATCCGCTTACTTTTATTGATGAATTAAAGGAATATTACCAAGACCGAATTTATAAACTGAAAAAACGAACGAGGAAAGCAAATATGTTTGATTTACAATAAATTAGCTTATTTTTTTGTGCTTTTCAAAAGGTTTTTTATTGATTTGGAATTAAATTTCAGGTAATTAATTTTTGCCTGCAGACAGTTCTTTAAACTCCAACTAAGCAACGTTTTTGTCTTTGAAATGTTTTATTTCTTTCAACTCATTTTCTTTATTTTTAATTTCCTCTTCAATATCAAAATCATCTTGCAGCCCAAGCCAAAATTTGGCGGAGTTGCCAAAATACTTGCTCAATCTTAAGGCTGTATCCGCAGTTATTCTGCGATTTCCTTTGATGATTTCTGAAATACGGGTTTGCGGAATTTTTAAATCCTTTGAAAGTCGGTACGCTGTTATTTCTAAAGGTTCAAGAAATTCGTAAAACAAGATTTCGCCCGGATGTATATTTGCTAATTTTTCCATTTTTATGCTTTTTATTGATAAGCCACTATTTCTGTTTCGTGGGTATTTCCATTCTCCCAAACAAAAATAATTCGCCATTGTTTATTAATTCTTATACTGTAAAATCTACTCAGATTTCCGGTAAGTTTTTCAAGTCGATTTGATGGCGGAATTCTCAAATCCTGAATGTCTTGGGAATTATTGAGCATCCTTAATTTTCGCCGCCTTACATTTTGAATTTCCAAAGGAATTTTTTTTGACCTAATTCCATTCCAAATCATTTCTGTTTCTTTCGAGCCAAAGGATACAATCATATCTTTTACGTTACTAACGTAAAAAGTAACTAATTTATATTAATTATCAAAATTTTTCTATATCAAAATCAATGAGTTAGAAATAAATTTAATATGACAAATAAATTAGCTTATTGCTTTTTCAACAAATTTGCCATTTCAAAATTGAAGGTTTTTTTTGAATCTTTGAGAATCCAAAAGATTACCACGCTTATGAATGCGGCAAAAAAGCACCATACCGAAGTAAGGTATTGCATAAAAAACAAGGCGGAAATTAAGCAGGACAAAAACATTAAGATTCCTAAATAATGCATTCTTTTAATGCTCGAAACAAAAAGTGGCGCAATGGTGGCGATGAGGTAAATTGCAAAAGCCACGTTTCTGAAAGCTATGGGGAAATCATTGTTATACTGAATATGGTAATTTACAATTTGCGGATTGACAGTGAAATTGAGTAAACAATAGGCATAATAGGCGGATAGCAATACGCCCATTACAAGAAAAACCTGCAGTATTCTCTTTTTGCTTTTGTTTTCTTCCATCAGTAACACCGACAGGGGAATAACAACAGGCCACAGAACTTCTGCCATGATTAAAAAAATGGTGGAAGTGAGCTTTTGGATATTGGGGAAATCAGGATTTTGCAGGGAAAGCCATAAAAAGCCTTCGGTAACTTGTTGGATGCCAAAAAACATAGGAATAATGGCAAATACCAGTTGATTTGGTTTGTGAACGCTCTTAACCGTCGCTATGCCTATTGAAAAAATGAGAACGCCGCCTATAAAACTTGTTTCTGGTGAAAAACACATCTTATTTTTCTTTAATTGGCTGGTGTTTTTTATGATGAAAACATCCAAACAAATCTGATTTTATACAAGTTACGCCAATTTGCTGAATAATAACGTTTTATTTAAAATTTTGCAGTTAGGAATTTTTTAATATCATAAACTGTAAAGCAGCAATTCTTCCTCATCATTTGGAATTCTTAGGGTGTTGATGTATTTGAGCCCTAATTTTTCTATAAGTTTTTGTGAGGCAATATTTTCTTTGGTGGTAATGGCGCTGATGCGTTTAATATGAAACACTTTAATGCCAACTTCCAGCAATTTTGCCGCACTTTCATAACCATAACCTAAATTTTCGTAAGCCGGCAACAAGGCAAAACCAATATCAATGCCTTCCAAACCTTCCCGGTCATACAATCCGCAAGTGCCTATTTTACGGTTGTCAACTTTTCTGATGAGCGTATAATTTCCATAGCCAACTTTTTCCAGCTGCGGCGTCATTCTTTCCTTAATATACGTTTTTGCATCTTCCACCGTTTTCACATTTCTGTCGCCAATATTTTTAAACCATTTTGGTGTATTCATCAATTCAAAAATGAATTCGGCATCTGCTGAAGTGGTTGGCTGCAAGATCAATCGTTCAGTTTCAAAGTGCTTGTGGGTTTTCATCTATTTGGTTTTTTTGGCTTAGTAATTTTTTACTTTTTTTGGCTTACTTCTAATAAGTACAGCAATTTTTATCTAAATGATTTGGGCGTTCCCCGCCGAAAAGGCGGGTCGGGCTTTGCGCTAAATCTTTTTTAATGCGCCGAAAAAGGCGCATTAAAAAAGGATATCGCTGCAATCCCTAACGCAAATGCTGTTTTAAATAGAACTTAGTCCTTTTTTTAGCATAAAATACGCAATTAACCTCCATAAATATGCTCCGGATTCTTTAAAGGACAAATTTAATCTGAAAACTCGTTTCCTGTCTCAAATAAAAATGGATCACCACAAATTACTGATATTGAATATAAATGGGTTTGGGCGTAAATTTCAATAACTCTTCGGGCGTGTACATTTTCCAATTATTTTTATTGTCGTTTTTATAAAATAATTTAAAGCCGGTAAAATGCACAGGTTCTCTATAAATATATCTAAGATACGTTGATCTTTTTAAAATCTTGTCACCAAATCCGTCCATATCCATCACAACCTGAACCTCAGGAACTATTTTTATGTTTTTATAATTGGTCACCATTCCTTGCGTAAATCGGTGCACCACCAACACTTTTGGCGCCAGGTTATTTTCCTTAACCAAGTTTGTCAAAATGTCGATGGCATCATTAATGTCTTCGGCATCGAAAGTCCCTATTTTTGTGCCGGGAATATGGCCATTTTTTAAGGAAAATTCTGGATCAATTCCCAAATGAACATTGGGAAGTTTCAAATAGGTCTCCAGCGCGGTAACTTCGTCCTTTACATTGCTGTGCCCAACCTGAATGTCTAAAAACACCAAAGCATCTATTGATTTTGCCCAGTCCATAACGGTGTCTATTTGTTTAAAAGGCATTCGCATTCGGTACAAATTTGCTTTACCGGGTTTCGTTTGCGCTGTAACGGCGATATAGTGCAGGGCAGGAATTGTTTTTGTTGTTGGGTCGGCAGCTTGCCAATTGGCAACTTCGCCTTGCAGTTTTTTAAGCATTTCCTCTTTTGGCAATTCGCCCAAAATTCCCATTCTTGTGGAATACAGATTTCCGTAAAAGGCAACAATTCTGTTATATGGCAATACCGCTCCTGGCAAAGGATAAGGGGTTTTTACGGGCCAAAATCCAGTGGTGTCGTTGTTGGACAAAGCCAATAGTCGGTTGTTGTAATCGACTGTATCTATTGCGGAAATTTTCTTTTCTGGAACAGCTATGGTTTTTACAGTGTCTTTTTTGGCGTTTTCTATGATTGGCTCTTCCTGGGCTTTGCCTTTGTTGCAACTGCTTGCAAAAAATAGTATGGTAAAGAGAAGTATTAAAGTAGGGAATGTGAGGAAGTATTTTATCATAGTTGTTTTATTGAGGTTTGTCGGTTTGTGTTAGTGCCAATTTAATGCTACAGCACGGATTTTTAAGCTGTGCCAGGGTTGAAAGTCAAATTTATCTAGTCGCCACAATTTTATGGCCAACAAATATAATAAAACAATGTGTACGTTATTTTTTACCCGATGTAATTTATGTCTTGTAACCAAGTAAACTTTTTATTTTGTGGCATCACGGATTGCAAATCCGCGCGAGTGGAGTTACTTATTGTAAATCTGCTTAATTATAGTTTTTTGTTGAAAAATTTATCATTGCAAGTTTATAAATTTAGAACTCTTTCTTCTGATTTAAAAGATTGTCAATTTTAGTTTCTAAACGATCTATTTTTTTTTCTAAATCTTCATTATTATCACTTACCATTGCGTCAACAAATATAGAATTCACTAATGAAAGTCCTAAAATTCCTCCACTAAGTACTACAAAAATGAAATAAATAAATGTAAAAAACGAATTTAGTGCTGAAAGGCCTTCAGTAACTTTTTCAGGAATTTCGAACCAACCTTCTATAGTAAATATTTTGAAAATGGAATATAACGAAATCAGAGGGTTGCCAAAATATTCTGGAGAGCTTTCTTTAAATAAATAAAATGAAAATATACCAATTATAAAAATGTAAACAATAAAACCGAGTAAAACTATTATTGAAGCCTTTAGAGCACGATTTATGCCACGAATTAAATTGTCAATTCCTGGAATAAATTTTAAAAATCTGAATGATTTAAAAACTCTCATTACCCTAAATACAAGTAAAAAACTTAAATCACTAATTTCAACGGAAAACGCAAATGTTATTAGTGCTGGAATTGAAAGTAAGATAAGTGCAAAATCAAATTTATTCCAATTTGAAATAAAGTAATTTTTGCCATATTCATTCAATTTTACAAGTAATTCACAAATGAAAAGAAAAGTTATCGCATGATCAACTAATGATAAAATAAAGTCATTCCTGCTTCCATTGTCAAAACCGCCAATAAAAATATTCACTGAATTTAAAATGATTAAAAACAGGATAAAATTGTCATTAAGAAATAATTTTTTTATCATAAATTTAATAAAATGGTCATCATAAGATAATTACTTTTCTTGATTATAACATTTGTGTGTAAACCTGAAAATATTAGTTGAAATGCTTTAATGTTTATCCTCATTATTTACTCAATGCTTTTAAAATACGTTCCTCATTAATCAAGATATCTCGGAATAATACGTGGGGAAATTCCTGATATTTTGACGTTTTAAATGAATCAAATATATGTGATAGCGTGGAAGCGGAAATTAATGATAAATTCATTTCGGTGTCCATTTCACAATCGGTCACAAAGTCATCACTGAATTCTGGCGCAACCAGTAACATTTTTACAATTCTCAAATTATTTTTTAAAGCTAAATTTTGATATGATTTTAATTGCCTTGAAACAGTACTGAACTTATTATAGCCCTTTTCTTTGCTAGTTTTGCACTCAACAATAATTACTTCGTTGTTTCCAAGATTTAGAAGAATATCAATCATATCCTTATTTGTATTCAATTGATTTTTAAATTTTTCGTCCACATTAAACCCCAACCCTTTAAAAATTAATTTGGTTAACTCTTCAAATTTTAAACCTAACTCACTTTCTTTTATTGAAATTCCGTTTTCTTTTAATAAGTTTAAATTTCGATAGCCAACATTTTCATAATTCTCCAAATATAAATTTTCAACATCTTTATAATGCTCTAATATGTTGAAAAGGTCATCACCTCGTTGCTTTATTCCATTATCTTTTATGAATTTTGTGATGTCTTCTTTAATTATTAAATCCAAAATATCTCGTGGTTTTATATTGTAATCAAGCAGAAAACTAGCCTTTAAAACATATTCATCTTCAAGTTCATAATGGTCTTTTAGTTGTTTGTTTAGATTTGGTAGCGATTGGTTAAGTTCGGTTAACAATTTTTCAAAACCATCAAGTGAAATACCAACTTTTTCGTCTTTTTCAACATTTTCAAAATATTCTATTAAACTGTTAATCTTATCCTCTAAAGTATTTCCTTTTAAGTTATTTATATTTAGTCCTTTTTCACAAATTTCGTTTAGTGTTTTTTTCTTTTCAGATAGTGTAATTCCGTCTTTGTAAATTTCAGACGCAAGTAAGCTTCTAAACGAAACACCTTCTTTAATGATTTCTTCGATCTTCTCAGAATAGTTTAATTTTCTGTCAATATTGTGGTTTTTGGCAATTTGATTTATGATTGGCTCTCTTAATAATTTTAATGTTCTTCGGCTGAATTTTTCAGCAACTTCTTTTTTTCTTAAAAGTCTAACCATTTCATCAGCAACATAAATTGTACTGTCTTTTTTTGTGTAAAAAATAACACCGATGTTTTTTAAGCTATTTATTAGATCATGTATATCTAATTTTTTAATTGGCAGAATTGTGTAATTAATTAGTTTAATTTCTTCTTGTGATAGACCAAGTTCTTTTGAAAGGGCTAAAATTATGGATAACTCATCTGAAGTTATTTTTGATTCACGATTATTTGCTATATCATTTTTATACGCTGTTGTTAAACACGATTTGTAAATTCTATAATCTCGTTTTCTCTCAGCGCTTAGTTCCGATTTTTCATTTTCGAACTCAGTATTTAGAAATTTAATTTTTGTGTTTAAATTCTTAATTTCCTTTTCGTATAATCTTGAAAACCAATCTTGCTTCATTATACAGTTCCCATCACGAATAATAATATCAATTAATATATCTAATTGGGATGTAACTTCTTGAAATTCGCATTCAATGTGTTTTGAAAAATCGTTTGAAGTTAGTTCAAAAATGTTTGCAACGTTTTGATTATCAACAGATTTTAAGCCTTTGTCAACTGATATTAAAATCTTTTCTATTTCCTTAATGTTTTTCGGATTTTTAGAAATGATGTTGTCAATAATTTTAATAAACGAATTTTTCTCGAGTGAGCCCAGTTTGTCTAATATCTTTTCTAATTTCATATATTTATTTTTTGTAGTTTTTTCAAACTAACGCCAAATTATTTATCTCAAATAAAATAACTGCACATCTGGCCTAATCCTAATAAACAATCATTTTTATGTGAACATTAACCAATTTTTTTTAGCAGTGTTTCAAATGTAGTAAAAATATAGTAATAAAAACGCGAAGTTTTGGATGAGGATTTATGTTAATTTTGGCTAAGTTCTATTTAAATCAGCACTTGCGTTAGGGATTGCAGAGGAAAACCTTTTTGCGCTTTTTCAGCGAAAAAAGTTTGGAACGTAAAGCCCGACCCGCCTTTTCGGCGGGTAACGCCCAAAACATTTATATAAAATTTG
>JACUUQ010000081.1 GCA_014859175.1 Lutibacter sp.
TGTCCATATCCAATTGGCTGGAAATCAGCTGATGCAAAAATTTACGGTGATAATTTCCTTTAAATATTTCTATCGCCAGTGAAAGTTGCCCTTTAAATTCATCATTTAAAGCTTCCATAAATAATAAGGAGATATTTTCGTGTGAAATTCCTTTTATAAATTGTCCTTCTAAAGCATGTGAAAATGGTCCGTGGCCAATATCGTGCAACAAAATTGCAATATAAACCGCCACTGCTTCATCTTCGGAAATTTGGACGCCTTTAAATTTTAAAATTCTGACGGCTTTCTGCATCAAATGAACACTTCCAATGGCGTGGTGAAATCGCGTATGGTGCGCGCCAGGATAAACCAAATACGACAAACCCATTTGAGAAATTCTTCGCAATCTTTGAAAATATGGATGTTCAATCAAATTATAAATTAAAATATTCGGAATCGTAATAAAACCGTAAATTGGGTCGTTTAATATTTTTAGTTTGTTCGTTTTTTTCTCGTTCAAAACAGTAATTTTTAATAATGATTAATGCAAAGATAACAATATGGGCAATATAAACATTTTATGGGTTGATGATGAAATAGATCTTTTGAAGCCACACATTCTTTTTTTAGAGAAAAAAGGATACAACGTTTCCACGTCAAATAATGGTGCCGATGCCATTGATATGTGCGAAGAAAACAATTACGATATTGTTTTTTTAGATGAACATATGCCTGGGTTAAGCGGCTTGGAAACGTTGAGCCAAATAAAAAGCAAACGTCCGAATTTGCCAATTGTGATGATCACCAAGAGCGAAGAGGAATATATTATGGAAGAAGCCATTGGAAATAAAATTGCAGATTATTTGATAAAACCTGTAAATCCGAACCAAATATTGCTGAGTTTAAAGAAGAATTTAGACCATTCCCGATTGATTTCTGAAAAAACCACTTCAAATTATCAGCAGGAATTCAGAAAAATAGCGATGGATTTGGCGATGGTAAATTCTTACGAAGAATGGATTGACGTTTATAAAAAACTAGTTTATTGGGAATTGGAACTCGAAAATATCAGCGATACCGGAATGATTGAAATCTTGGAAAGCCAAAAACAAGAAGCCAATTCGCTGTTTTTTAAATTTATAAAGAAAAATTATAAAGATTGGGTTCACGATGAAGATGCGCCCATTATGTCGCATACATTGTTCAAAAAAGTAATCATTCCTGAAGTTAGCGCCACAAAAGGTACTTTGTTGGTTGTGATTGATAATTTACGCTTCGACCAGTTTAAAATTATAGAAAAAACAATCACAAAATATTATAAAAAACAGGATGAAGTTGCCTTTTACAGCATCTTGCCAACAGCGACACAATATGCCCGAAATGCTATTTTTTCGGGTTTGATGCCCTTGGAAATGGAACAAAAACATCCTGAATATTGGAAAAACGATATAGAAGAGGGCGGCAAAAATTTATATGAAGAAGAATTTTTGAGGGAACAATTAAAAAGGCTTCGACAAAACATCAAGTTCGCATTTTACAAAATAACAAATCTTAAATCCGGTAAACAATTGGTAGAAAATTTCAATGCCGTAAAAGAAAATGATTTAACGGTTATCGTCTATAATTTTGTCGATATGCTCTCTCACTCAAAAACTGAAATGGAAGTTATTAAAGAATTGGCCAGTGACGACAAGGCATACAGATCATTAACCAACAGTTGGTTCTTAAATTCTCCTTTGCTTGAAATCATACAAAAGGCCCAAAATTTAGGCCTAAAATTGATTGTCACCACAGATCACGGAACCATTAATTCTAAAGTGCCTTCAAAAGTGATAGGCGATAAAAATATAAGCTCCAATTTGCGTTATAAAACGGGAAGAAGTTTAAGTTATGAGGAAAAAGATGTGTATGCGGTGAAAAGTCCCAAAGAAATTTTGTTGCCTTCAATCTCCATAAACAGTTCATTTATTTTTGCCAAAGAAGATTTGTTTTTTGCTTATCCAAATAATTACAATCATTTTGTGAATTATTTCAAAAACACCTATCAACATGGCGGAATTTCTTTAGAGGAAATGATTATTCCTTGTGCTATATTTGTGCCAAAATAAAGCCCCCTAACCCCCGAAGGGGGGATTTATTTTGATAAGCAGGGACAGGTCGCGACCTGTCCGTTCTAAAAATTATAAGAACAAAAGTTAAGTTAAAGAATTAAATATCATTGTGGATGATTAAAAATTACACATTAGAAGAATTGCCTGCCGTTGCGAAAGAAGTTATAAAGTCCTCAAAAAACAAGGTGTTGCTTTTTTATGGTGAAATGGGCGTGGGAAAAACAACGTTAATTAAGGAAATTGTAAAGCAATTGGGGAGTTTTGATAACGTAAGTTCCCCCACTTTTTCGTTGGTGAATGAATATCATACCGTTCAGGAAGAAAAAATGTATCATTTTGATTTTTATAGAATTAACAATGAAAATGAAGCTTTGGACATGGGCGCTGAAGAATATTTTTACAGCGATTGCTGGTGTTTGATAGAATGGCCAGAAAAAGTAAAAAATTTAGTACCTTTAAACTCGGTAACGATAACAATAACAGCAAACAACGATCAATTACGAACTTTAGAACTTAGAAATAATGGGTAAAAAAATTTCTTCACCGTTCAGTCAGCAAGAGTTAATTCCTCAAGCAGAAACTTTAGAAATTACCAAAAGGAAAAGCGAATTGGTGATTGGGATTCCTAAAGAAACCCATTATCAGGAAAAAAGAGTTTGCCTAACGCCCGATGCTGTTGCTGCACTTACCGCCCAAGGACATAAATTTGTGGTTGAAACCGGAGCCGGCGAGGGATCAAACTATTCCGACAAGGAATATTCTGAAGCAGGCGCAAAAATTTCCTATGATGTTAAAGAAGCCTTTGGCTGCCAAATGATTTTAAAAGTTGAACCGCCTTCTTTAGAAGAAATTAAATTAATTAATCCGCAAAGCATCCTTTTTTCTGCATTGCAATTAAAAACCCAGACAAAAAAATATTTTGAAACATTGGCAAGCAAACGCATAACTGCCATAGCTTTAGATTTTATAAGAGATGATCATAACGAATTTTCCATTGTAAAATCGCTTAGTGAAATTGCCGGAACGGCCTCCATATTAATTGCAGGTGAAATAATGAGCAACAACAATGAAGGACACGGATTGTTATTTGGAAATATTGGCGGTGTGCCTCCAACCGAAGTGGTGATTTTAGGCGCCGGTACCGTAAGCGAATTTGCGGTGCGCTCCGCCATCGGATTGGGTGCCAGCGTAAAAGTGTTTGACAATTCTATTACCAAATTACGAAACCTGCAATACCGTTTGGGCCATCCAATTTACACGTCTACCATTCAGCCAAAAACATTGTTAAAAGCATTAATGCGCTGTGATGTGGCCATTGGCGCCGTTAGGGGAAAATTGCGTTCTCCAGTTTTGGTTACGGAAGAAATGGTGATGAAAATGAAAAATGGTGCCGTAATTATTGATGTTAGCATTGATTGTGGTGGCTGTTTTGAAACTTCTGAATTAACCACACACAAAAAACCAACGTTTCAGAAACATGGCGTAATTCATTATTGCGTTCCCAATATTCCTTCAAGATACTCAAGAACTGCCTCAGTTTCAATAAGTAATAATTTTACGCCTTATTTAACAAATATTGCTGAAGAAGGCGGATTTGAAAATGCTGCCCGTTTTGACAAGAGTTTGCAAAAAGGGATGTACTTTTACCACGGAATTTTAACCAATAAAACAGTGGCAGATTGGTTTAATTTGCCTTTTAGAGATATCAATTTATTGTTTTTATAATATGACTTTTAAACAACGCTTGCCTTATTTTTTATTCGGATTAACCCTGGGAATCATTGCTGTATTTTTCGTTTTTGATAAAAAAGACACCACTTTTGATTACGGCCCAAATGCACGGGTTTTAAAAAATATCAGCACAAAAAAAACTATTTTTTCTGAAGTTGTTAAAACAGCGATCCTTTCAAAACAGATTGACACTGCCCAAATTTTCAAAATTTTGAAAAAAGGAAATGTTGATATTTGGCATAAAATTAAAATGGATACTTGTATTAAATACCAAATAACAGGCCGAAAAGATTTAAAAAATATGACGCTTACGGTTAAAAATTGCGATTCAACCGCTTTTATCGAAAAAATTACGATTGAATAGCTATTTTTGAATAATAATTTTCCTTGATTTTTTTGATGCTTTTGATGGATTTTTCCATCCACTCTAAATACTTTTCATCCTTCTCAATGGCAGACAATTGCCAATTCACCTCAGATTTTTTTAATTTTTCAGTCAAATTTTGAAGAATAATGGCAGCGGCTACGGAAATGTTTAGGCTTTCGGTAAAACCAACCATCGGTATTTTTAAAAATCCATCCGCATTGTCCATCACATCTTTTGAAAGTCCGGCCTTTTCTACCCCAAAAAAGAAGGCAGATTTTTCGGCAATGTCAAAATCTTGCAACAAACACGAATCATTGTGAGGGGTTGTTGCAATTATTTTATAGCCTTTTGAACGTAAATTCGCAATGCAATCCAATGTATTGTTACTGTCTTTATTTCGATAAACCGAAAAATCCAACCATTTTTGTGCGCCTTTGGCAATATGGTTGGAGGCATAAAATTTATATTTTGTTTCTATGATATGAACATCCTGCACACCAAAAACATCGCAACTCCGGACTACAGCACTGGCATTTTGAGGCATAAAAATATCCTCAATGGCAACGGTAAAATGTCTGGTTCGATCTTCCAAAACTTTTTTAAATAAATTTCTTCTTTTTTCTGATACAAATTGTTCTAAATATTCAATAAATTTATAATCTGCCATTTAAATTGTGTGTTTTTTCAAAGATAAAATTTTACTTTTACATAAATAACGATATGAAGAAAATAGTTGTTTTATCGGGTGCCGGAATGAGTGCCGAAAGTGGTATCAAAACCTTTAGAGATGCGAATGGATTGTGGGAAGGCCACGACATTATGGAAGTGGCTTCTCCTATTGGCTGGAAAAATGACAAGGAAAAAGTATTGGATTTCTATAACAAACGCAGGGCGCAATTGCTTACCGTTTTTCCAAATGAAGCGCACAAAGCTTTGGTGGCCTTAGAAAAAAAATATCAGGTAACGGTTATCACGCAAAATGTTGACGATTTGCATGAACGGGCCGGAAATTCACAAGTTTTGCATTTGCACGGCGAATTGTTAAAAGTTCGGAGCACCAAAAATCCAAACCTAATTTATGACTGGAAAAAGGCATTAAATTTGGGAGATCTTTGCGAAGAAAATTCACAGTTGCGGCCACATATTGTTTGGTTTGGGGAAGCTGTGCCACAGTTTGACAAAGCGCTGAAAATTACCTCGGAAGCTGATATTTTAATTGTAATTGGAACTTCCATGCAAGTTTATCCGGCAGCGCAATTAATCAATTATGCAAAAACTGAAATTCCCATTTATTTTATTGATCCGAAACCATTTATTCAACAAAATCAGTATAAAAATTTAACTGTTTTGGCCGAAAAAGCTTCTGTAGGCGTTGTAAAAATAGTTAGCCAATTACTTGGTTAATTTCTTCAAACATATCGCCTTTTGAAATTTGGCTTCCCATTTCAATAAGTTCAAACAATTCTTGATTGCGGTCTTTCGTATATTTTTTTTCAGCCTTAAAGTATTCAAAATCTTCATCGAGCGGATTTTTTAAAAACCATTGAAAGTCGGCTGATTTTAAAAAACTTTTATGGGTGTTATTTAATTTGATAAAAATTCTGACAATAACTTCCGATTTGCATTTAAACAGATTGATATGATTTTCTGAAATATGTTCCAAATATTCCGTTTTTGTCAGAACATCTTCCCAAACCACATCACTAAAAATATTTAATTCTTCTTCAGCCATCGAAGGATTTTCAATTTTTATTTTTTGCCACTCTTTTGCATCGATTTGTTGCGTGGCCAAAAATTCAGCAAACTCCTTGTGCAATTCCGTAAATTGTTCTTTTGTTAATTGTTGGTACTTCATAAAATACAGGCATAAAAAAAACCGCCCAGATTGGGCGGTTCAAAGATATTAAATTTAAAGTTTAGAATGAATAACGCAATCCAAACTGCATTTGCCATCTCGACAATAAACTTGCATCATACACAAAAGTGTCTTTTAAATCTGGATTGAAAGTGTAAGTTGGTGTACCGGTTCCGTCAACAGAAACCCCTATAGGCTGCACTGCATTTGGTTGTTGCACCAATCCCCAATCAGAATTGATCATATTTCCAACATTTAAAATATCAATGCTAAATTGAATGGCATTGGTTTTTGAAACTTTCAATTCCTGAATAAATTTCATATCCCATTTTCCTCTCCAAGGAGCTAAAGCGCCATAACGTTCCGCATAGCTTCCTCTTCTTCCGCTTAAATAATCATCTTGCTGAATAAATGTCTCGAATGCATCTGCTTGGCCCGGACCGGAAAATTGCATTTGGTTTACTTCAACTGAAGTTGGAACATAGATTAAATCGTTCACGCCAGACCCATCATTATTGATGTCGCCACCATAAGTATAAGAGAATCTTCCTCCTTGCGCATATTCAAAAAAGGTTGAAAGAGAAGTTCCCCATTGATCATTTGCGCCATATTGCCAAGTTTTAGAAACTACCCCAATAAAACGATGTGTATCCCCATATTTAGAATAAGCCAATGTCTCATTATTTGAGTTTCCTAATGTTGGATTAAATGCAAAAGCGTCGCCAGTGATTTCAGCTTCTATAGAGTTCACATCTTTAGAATTTAAATAATTATAGGCCGCCATTACATACAGTCCTTTTTCAAATGATTTTTGGGCTTTAAAGGATGCATTAAAAGTTCTTCCTTTGTCAGAATTTGTGAAAACAAACGCATTGGCATTGCTTCCAAATGCCCCAACCATATAATCAGAATTCAGATAGATATTTCTGTTGTCAACACCATTTAAAGTTCCTGTTGGTGTTTTTAAACCCCAATTTTGCACATGGGCGCCATTCAAATCTTTCGTGTAAGATAAATCTGTGGTAAGCACAACGCCATTTTCCAATTGATAATCCAATCCTAAGCTATTTCTCCAAACTTGAGGAAATTTAAAGTCTGGATCAACCATTTGATAAAACCAAAAATTCGGGTTGGCAATTTGGTTTCCTAGCCAAACAAAAGGAAAACGGCCTGTAAACAACCCTGATCCTCCTCTAACTTGCACTGTTTTATCTCCTTTTACATCCCAGTTAAATCCTACCCTTGGTGAAATCAAAAATTGACTGTTCGGCATTGTTGTTTGGTCGAATTTTACAGTATTTCCATTGGCTGGATCATAGTAGCCAATTTCTGGATGGTAATCAAAACTTCTTTCAATAACTTCTTGGGCTTTTCTTCCAGAATCAAAAAATAATGGTTTATCAAATCTAACGCCATAAGACACTTTGAAATTTTCGTTTAAATCCCATTCATCCTGAAGATAAAATGCCATTTGCCCTACATTGGTTTCGGCCAAAGACCAACCGCCAATATTTCCTTCTCCTGCAGCCTCTAAGCTATTAGCAGCAGATTTTGCGTCATTTAACATTCCTTGCAATCCGCCACCTGGAGCTGAATCAGCCAAAAAATCCGCAACACTTCCGTAAGATGGGAAAAATACGCCTCTGGCGCCAAGAACGCCTAAATTAAATGAATTGTCAAATTGAAATTTTTCAAATGAAAATCCAATCGTGTAGTTATGATTCCCTTTACTGATATTTAAGTTATTTGTGACCTGAAATACTTTTTGGTCTAATGTATTATGAATTGAAAAAGGTTCATGGCCAGCGATAATATAATTTGATCCACCTTCCTGAATGGTGATAGTTGGCGCAGGAGCAGACATTGGATTTCTAAAATCATCAAAATGGGTATAACCTATTTGCAGCTTGTTCGTTACATTGTCGGCCAATTTTGAGTTTAGCTCCATTAAAAAGGACTGTAATTTATTGTTTATTTGATATCCTGTATTTTGAAATTGCAAAGTTTGTGAACTTGGCCCTCTAAACCCTAAAGCTGTTGGATGTGCAGGTAATTCTCTGGATGCATCCAAAAAGTTATAAATAAGTGCCAAACGGTTGTCTTCATTGATATTCCAATCCAGTTTTATAATTCCTTTTGTGCTGTTAGATTCATGTGTAAATCCTTCATAAGCACCTGTATCATAACCTAGATTGGCCAAAGCACCTTGTACGGCTTTTAAATCGGATTCCAAAACTCTTGATTCATTGATGGCACCAGTTCCTCTTTTTGGCAACCAAGTTTGTCCTAAATCGGTTCTTTCATCTTTTTCAAAATTGGCAAAAACAAATAATTTATCCTTAATAATAGGTGCGCCAACACTAAAACCATACTGTGTTTGCTCTAATTTTGGAACAAAAATATCTTCACCTTTTATTTTGCTGCCTGTAAAATCCTGATTTCTGAAAAAACCATAAACTGTTCCGGACACTTCATTCGATCCACTTTTTGTAACAGCATTTATGGAAGCTCCCGTAAAACCAGATAAGGTAACATCGTAAGGTGCAGTAGATACCGAAATTTGTTCAATGGCATCCAATGAAACCGGCTGAGCGCCTGTTTGTCCTCCCGGCGTGGCTGCATCCAAACCAAACGGATTGTTAAAGATAGAACCATCTAGCGTAAAATTATTGAATTGGTCGTTTCTTCCGCCAAATGAACCGCCGGAAGCAGACGGGTCTAAACGCGTAAAATCTGAAGCAGATCTTGAAATGGTAGGCAATTTCGTGAGTTCCCTTGCACCAACACTTGTCTCAGCGCCAGTTCTGCTGTTGTTAAAAATGGCGCTTCTTCCGCCTGTAATAACAACTTCACCCAATTGTTCACTTTCACTTTCCATAATTACATCTAAATTAAATGCAGTACCTAAGGTTAAATACACATCGGCATATTCAATTGTTTTATAGCCGATATAACTAATGGTAATTGTGTATGGTCCACCTATTCGCATATTTTGCAGTGAATACCTTCCGCTTTCCATAGTTATGGTGCCGGATACAGTCCCTGTTGGCAGGTGTTTTGCGACTACGTTTGCGCCAAATAAACTTGCTGAAGTCTCGTCGCTCACCACTCCTTGAATTTTTGAAGTTGTCACTTGCGAAAAAACGCCAACGACGAAAAATACCGCAAGTAGCATAGAAAATAATAATTGTTTTTTCATAAAATTAAAGTTAAGTTAATGTGTTTATACTGATTTCAAAAATAAAATAAAAAAGCCCACTAAAAAGTGGGCTTTAAATATGTTTATTAACTAAAAATTGTTAATTACTTTGTTTCTGCAACAATTTCAATCGGCAATTCTACCACAACTGCTCTATGCAATCTAATTGTGGCATTGTATTTTCCAATTCTTTTAATGGTACCACCATCAACTTTAATGTATTTTTTCTCAATTACCTGACCTGCAGCCGCTAAAGCATCTGCAACATCTTGGTTGTTAACTGATCCAAATAATTTTGTGTTATCGGCTGTTTTGGCAGTAATTTTAATATCCAACGCTTTAATTGCATCAGCAATTTCTGTGGCATCTTTTATTAATTTTTCTTCTTTATAAGCACGTTGCTTTAAAGTTTCCGCCAACATTTTCTTTACTGAGCTTGTTGCCAATACTGCAAATCCTTGAGGAATCAAATAGTTACGTCCAAAACCATTTTTTACAGTAATAAGATCATCTTTAAACCCTAGGTTTTCAACGTCTTGCTTTAATATAATTTCCATAATTCCTTGCTGTTTTTATTTTAACATATCTGCAACGTATGGCAATAAAGCTAAGTGACGCGCTCTTTTAATGGCGACAGACACTTTACGTTGAAATTTTAATGAAGTTCCTGTTAAACGACGAGGTAAAATTTTACCTTGTTCGTTTACTAAGTATAATAAGAAATCGGCATCTTTATAATCAATATATTTGATCCCATTCTTTTTAAAACGACAGTATTTTTTTACTTGTTTTGTTTCAATATCTAACGGAGTCAGGTAACGAACATCACCCTGTTTTCCTCCTTTTGCTTGTTGTTCTATAGACATAACGCTTATTTTTTAATTGCTTTACTTCCGTCTCTTAATCTTCTCTTTTCAGCCCAGGCAACCGCATGTTTATCCAACGCAACGGTTAAATAACGCATAATACTGTCATCTCTTCTAAATTCAAGTTCAAAAGGAGCAACGAATTCTCCAGCAACTTTGTATTCGAATAAGTGATAAAATCCACTTTTTTTGTTTTGGATGGTGTACGCTAATTTTTTTAAGCCCCAGTCCTCTTTTGATATCATTTCGGCACCTTTAGAAACAAGATAGTCCTCAAACTTCTTTACTGTTTCCTTTACCTGAACATCAGATAAAACGGGATTCAAAATGAAAACAGTTTCGTAATGATTCATAATTAATAATTTAAGTTTTTACTTTTAAGGGTGCAAATATAGGCTTATTTCCTTAATTGGCAAGTGCAAATTCAATAAAAAAATTGGTTTAATTATATTAAGTACAACAATTTTTATTTATACTTTTTGGGCTTGCCGGCCTTTTCATTGGGCGTTACCACAAGGGTCGGGCTTTTCGCTAAATCTTTTTTAATGCGCCGAAAAGGCAAATTAAAAAAGGATACCGCTGCAATCCCTAACGCAAATACAATTACAATTGACGATTTTTGATTCTCGATTTTAGCATAAAAATTAAAGATAGGGCAAAATTCGTCAATCGTCAATCCAAAATTTACTTTGCGTATTCACGTTTTTTCTTTTTGCTCGTTGCGGTTAAATGCAAACTTCGATTGAATTAATTTTTTATAATATTTTACTTTGTTTTTATCACAGCAAACCCAAATACCGTTTTAAATAGCACTTAGCCAAAATTTTTAATAATTATCGACGTCAATATTAAATTTGATGGCACGAAATTCATTAACAGCCTGAAACGCGTTTTTTACCCGTTCAATCTGGTTTTTACTCACAACCAACGACTGTTTTTGCGGTATTTTTATAATGATTGTTCTGATATAGTAATTTCTTATTTTGGAAATTCCCGGTGTTGAAGGCCCTAAAATATCCTCTTTGAAAATGGATGTTAACGATTTCCCCAACCAAACGGCGCCTTCCTCTACCCTATTAAAATCCTTGTGGCGCAAGGTAATTTTTATAATTCTGTAAAAAGGCGGATAATGGTATTGCCAGCGTTCGTCCAATTGCTCTTTATACATTTCTTCAAAAGCATTTGTTGAAACCTGCTGTAATATTTTATGGTGCGGATTGTACGTTTGTATGGCGACTTTTCCTCTTTTGCTGGAGCGTCCTGCCCTGCCGGAAACTTGCACCATCAACTGATAACTTCTTTCGTGCGCCCTAAAATCGGGAAAATTTAACATATTGTCGGCATTCATAATTCCCACCAAGGACACATTTGCAAAATCCAGCCCTTTTGAAAGCATTTGCGTTCCCACCAAAATATCTATTTCCTGCGATTGAAATTGGCCAATAATTTTTTGATAACTGTATTTGCCGCGCGTAGTGTCAAAATCCATCACTTTTGAAAGCATTTGCGTTCCCACCAAAATATCTATTTCCTGCGATTGAAATTG
>JACUUQ010000312.1 GCA_014859175.1 Lutibacter sp.
TTCATCTGTTTATATTTTATTTTTTATTGGTACAGCTGCTGCCTGCCTGCCCACTGGCTGGTTCGCCATTCATCAATGCTGTGTGTATCAAAATTTTTGAGGCTCGGTTCATATAATAAGCTTGAAAATTAATTAATAAAACCTGTTGGGCGTAATTATTAAAAACGTCAATGGCAGTATTCTTTGTTCCACAAAATTTGTTGTCTAAAAATATTGAATGAAATTAAAAACTTGTAAGTCTTACATGCATAACAATGCTAATAATAAAAACCCAAATATATGCTAAAAAATGTCAAAGCATTAAAGTTGTGCGGTTTAAAACACCTCTATTTTAAATATTTTTGTTGAAGTAAATTTTATACGGAAGTAAAACTACTTGGCTATTTGATAATTTCACTAAATCCTTTGATTCATTCACAATTTTCTATGGCTGACAAATAAACTGCTGATAAATTTTTTAAATAGTATATTTACCGCCATTAAAACCTGAAAATATGCCAAAACAGACATTGTGGGGCCACCCAAAAGGATTGTACATTTTATTTTTTACTGAAATGTGGGAACGTTTTTCGTACTACGGAATGCGCGCCATCTTTATTCTTTACCTAACAGCTAAAACTACGGAAGCCAATGCCGGATTGGGTTGGGACAAAGTTTCTGCCCTGGAATTGTATGGTTGGTACACAATGTTGGTGTATGTGATGTCGGTGCCCGGAGGTTTGTTGGCGGACAGATGGCTGGGCCAGAAAAAAACGGTGATGCTGGGCGGTGTGTTGTTGTGTATCGGTCATTTTATCTTGGCTTTTGATGCGTTGTGGGCGTTTTATTCCGGAATTGCTTTTATCATTTTGGGCGTTGGTGCCTTAAAACCGAATATTTCGAGCATGGTTGGCGGTTTGTACCAAAAAGGAGATTTAAAACGAGATTCCGCTTTTACCATTTTTTATATCGGCATCAATATCGGTGCATTTGCGGCGCCTTTATTGGTTGGATATGTAGGCGAAGTGATCAATTGGCATTATGGTTTTGGCTTGGCAGGGATTGGGATGGCTATCGGACAAATAGTGTATGTTTGGGGTCAAAAATATTTAACCACGGTAGGGAATTTTGTGCCTGTACAACGGGAAATTGGCACCAACAGAAGCATTCCGCTCACTGCCATAGAAAAAGACCGAATGATTGTGTTGGTGTTGTCGTTTTTAATTGTGATTGTGTTTTGGGGCGCCTATGAACAAGCCGGCGGATTGATGAATTTGTATGCCCGCGACAAAATTGACCGTGTGATGTTCGGATTTGAAGTTCCTGCCAGCTTTTTGCAGGCGCTTCATGCTTTTTATGTGATTTTATTTGGGGTGCCCGTTGCTTATTTTTGGACCAGATGGCGCAAAAAAGGAAGGGAAAGTTCTTCGCTTTTTAAAATGGGGATAGGAACCATTATCACCGGTTTGGGATTTTTATTGCTGGCCGGCGCAGCTATTGAAACCGCTTCTTCTTTAGACGGAAAAGCTTCCATTTATTGGATGTTTGGCGCGTATCTGTTGCACGTTATCGGTGAATTAAGCATTTCGCCCGTAGCCTTGTCTTTTATTACCAAATTGGCGCCTTTAAAATATGCCTCGTTAATGATGGGCGCTTATTTTATGGTTTCGGGAGTGGGAAATAAAGTGGCCGGTTATGTGGGAGAAGCTGCCCAAAATGCAGGTGAATACGCTATTTTTATGGGCGTGCTGATTTTTTGCGTTTCCTTCGGATTGTTGTTGGTGCTGTTCGTTAAAAAGCTGAAAAAACTCACCCACGGTGCAGATGATATTGATCCGAAATTGGTGATTGTTGAAGCGGAATAGGTTTATTTGAACGAAAACTGTGGCTGGCAAATAATTAAAATAGCTTTCAACGAGTTTATATGAAGTGTGCGCCGTAAAAATGGGTGATTTTTCCGCCAACGCCATTTTATT
>JACUUQ010000313.1 GCA_014859175.1 Lutibacter sp.
TAATCTAAAATAATGAAAAAAACTAATTTTTAGCAAAAGTAGCTTTTCGGAGCGGACTCAATGATGAATTTTAAATTTTAAATAAAACGGTTCTGTAATTAAAAAGAACAAACAAATAAACAGTTACACGCTTAAACGATTACACAGTTAACCAACCCAACATTTTACGCAACTATTTTTTTAGAAATTCTGCTGCTTGCAATTTTCGATGCCAACAATCCCAAAACAAGTATGGTTACAAGTACCGTGATCACATTTAAATAAGTAAATTCAACCGGATAGGCCAAGTGTTGGGTAATCATAAATAAGCTGTATTTTTTCTGAAGCAACACCAACACAATTCCGGCCGATAATCCAACCGCAAGTCCAAAAAGCGTCAGCAAAAAGCCCTGAAAAATAAAAATGCTTTTAATTTCTTTAATGGTTGCACCCAAACTGTACAAGGTTTTAAGGTTGTCCCTTTTGTCCAAAATCATCATAATAATGGCGCCAATTACGTTGAACAGCGCAATAATCAAAATCAGCGTAAATATTAAGTAGGAAGCTAAATTTTCTGTATTCAGCATTTTATAAAACACCGCATTCAGTTGTTCTCGGGTTTCAACTTTAAAGTCGGGTCCCAAATTATTTTTGAGTTGTGTTATAATTTCCGTCCGTTCATTGCTGTTTTTGACTTTTAGTTCAATGGCCGAAATTTGGGTTGGATTGTAATTCAACAGTTCCTGGGCCAATTCCAAAGAAATAAAAACATATTTTTTATCTATTTCATCGGTCAGGGCAAAAACGCCGATGGGTGTGGTGTTAATCTTCGTAAAAGCGTTGGCGGGATCGGTGATGTAGCCGCTGCCCGGTTTGGGAACATATATTTTTAAAGGCTCCAAAAAATCATAAACGCCAATCGACAATAAGTTTGAAATTCCGTTGCCTACAACCGCCCCGGAAGGCATATCCTCGCTCAGCCAATTGCCGGCATAAACTGTGGTGTCCATCCGGTTTACCTTCGCGTAATTTGTGTCAACGCCTTTAATATAAGCAATATGGGTTTTTTCATTGAAATCGAAAAATGCGCGTTCTTCTATCACTTGTGAATAGGAAGCGATGCCATTTTGATTGTTGATAAGCGATTCAATCTTGGTATTAAAATCGAACGATTTTCCTTTTGCGGCAGTAATTTTAATATCGGGATCCGAAGTGTTTAAAAAGCCAATGCTAAAAGTCCGCAATCCGGAAAAGCCCGAAAGCACAATAAACAAAGCCAAAGTTCCAATAATTACGCCAACAGCGGCAATAAAAGTGATAATATTGATGGTGTTGTTGCTGCTTTTTGAAAATAAATACCGCTTGGCTATGTATAAGGAAAAATTCAAATTATCGCTTTTTGCGTTTGTCTAAAATAGCAGGATTTGTAATCGGATTTTCCTGTTTGCCTTTTAAGGCATTGTCAATATCTTCAATATAATCCAAACTGTCATCCATATAAAAAAAGAGTTCGGGCATTCTTCTTAGCTGTTCCTTGGTGCGTTTTGCCATTTCATAGCGAATGGTGGCCGTATTTTCGTGCAAACCTTTAAGAATGAGGTCTCTTTTATCCTGCGGAAAAACGCTTACATACACTTTTGCGTTCGATAAATCAGAAGTCACAAGCACTTTCGTAACAGAGATAATAATCCCTTTCATTCCGTCCTGTGCAGCGTGTTGCAAAACATCGGCAAGATCTTTTTGTAAAACGCCCGCAATTTTTTTTTGTCTGTTTGTTTCCATACTGCAAAAATAAGCTATAAATATACATAAATTTCGTTTTTGTATTTGATTATTTTGTAAACATTGGCTTAATTCTAATAGGTACAACAATTTATATTTAGTTGTTTTGGGCGTTACCCGCCGAAAAGGCGGGTCGGGCTATACATTCCAAACTTTTTTCGCTGAAAAAGCGCAAAAAGGTTTTCCATTG
>JACUUQ010000314.1 GCA_014859175.1 Lutibacter sp.
ATCTTTAAAAAGAAAAGGATTTAATATTTATATTTAACAAAAATTCCCTTAAAATAAAAAGAGGGGAATTTTTCAATTCCCCTCTTTTTTCAATAATACTTTAAATACTTGAATTTCAATTATTTAGCATTGGCTGCTTGTTCTTTTTTGATTAAATTTAAAGCGGATCCTTCTTTAAACCATTCAATTTGGCTTTGGTTGTAAGTATGGTTTAATTGGATAACATCTTTGCTTCCATCAGCGTGAACCAACTCTAAAGATAACTTTTTGCCTGGCGCAAATTTATCCAAATCCAAAAAGTTAAAAGTGTCATCTTCCTGAATCAAATCATAATCTGCTTCATTTGCGAAAGTCAACCCTAACATTCCTTGTTTTTTAAGATTTGTTTCGTGGATACGCGCAAAAGATTTCACAATAACCGCTGCAACACCCAAATGACGTGGTTCCATTGCCGCATGTTCACGTGAAGAACCTTCGCCGTAATTATGGTCACCCACAACAATCGAATAAACGCCTGCCGCTTTATAAGCCCTTCCAGTATCAGGTACCGCACCATATTCTCCTGTCAATTGATTTTTAACTTTGTTGGTTTCCTTGCCAAAGGCATTTACCGCCCCAATTAAACAGTTGTTAGAAATATTGTCCAAATGACCGCGAAAACGCAACCAAGGACCTGCCATAGAAATATGGTCGGTGGTGCATTTTCCAAAAGCTTTTATCAATAATTTAGCACCTTTTATGTTTGTTCCAAGTGGTTTAAATGGTTCTAATAGCTGCAATCTTTCTGAAGTTGGGCTCACCACAACTTCTATTTTGCTTCCGTCTTCAAATGGCGCCACAAAACCTGCATCTTCTACATCAAAGCCTTTTGGCGGCAATTCAAAACCTGTTGGCTCGGCAAATTTAACTTCCACACCATCTTCATTGATTAACGTATCGATCATCGGATTAAAATCTAACCGACCTGAAATTGCAATGGCAGCAACCATTTCCGGTGAAGCCACAAATGCGTGAGTGTTCGGATTTCCGTCAGCCCTTTTTGAAAAGTTTCTGTTAAAAGAGTGAATAATGGTATTTTTTTCTTGTTTTTCAGCACCTTCCCTAGCCCATTGGCCAATACAAGGTCCGCAGGCATTGGTGAATATTTTGGCGTTTAAATCTTCAAAAATGGTCAATAAACCATCTCTTTCAGCCGTAAAACGCACTTGTTCTGAACCTGGATTGATCCCAAATTCAGCTTTAGCGACTATTTTATTGTCCACCGCCTGTTTGGCAACAGAAGCAGCTCTCGACAAATCTTCATAAGACGAATTTGTGCAAGATCCAATTAATCCCCATTCCACTTTTAAAGGCCAATCATTTTTTGTGGCTTTTTCAGTCATTTCACCAACTGGCGTAGCCAAATCTGGCGTAAACGGACCGTTTAAATGAGGTTTTAAATCGGATAAATTGATTTCGATAACCTGGTCAAAATAAAGTTCCGGATTTGCATATACTTCATCATCGCCAGTTAAATAAGACGCTATTTTATTGGCTTCATCTGCAACTTCATTACGATCGGTTGCACGTAAATAGCGTTCTATTGATTCATCATAGCCAAAAGTTGACGTTGTGGCGCCTATTTCGGCACCCATATTGCAAATTGTACCTTTTCCTGTTGCTGACATAGATTTTGCGCCTTCACCAAAATATTCTACGATTGCACCGGTACCACCTTTTACGGTTAAAATACCTGCCACTTTTAATATCACATCTTTTGGGGCTGTCCAACCAGATAATTTTCCGGTTAATTTAACACCAATCAATTTTGGAAATTTTAATTCCCAAGCCATTCCGGCCATTACATCAACCGCATCTGCGCCTCCAACACCAATCGCAATCATTCCCAATCCGCCTGCATTTACGGTATGAGAATCTGTCCCAATCATCATTCCTCCCGGAAAAGCATAA
>JACUUQ010000082.1 GCA_014859175.1 Lutibacter sp.
ACAGCCTAAAAACAACAGCGCCAATTAAAACCATTGAAAAAGCAAAAGACAGCCTTGTTAAAAATGCTTTGAAGAATTTGTTCAAAAAGAAGCAATAAAGGCAGTTTTATTTAAAGGAACTTGATTTTACAACCAATTATAATGCAGGAAATTTTATAATAATTTAAATAAAATTTATACTTATTGTTAATTTTTCATAAAAAAAAGTATATTTGAATTCAACCTTTAAATACTACATAAATTATGAAAAAAACAAATTTTATGCGCTATGCATTTTTTGGAACAGCAATTTTGTTGTTCTCAGCTTGTTCTAATGAAGAATCTGTTGATTTAAATAGTTCTTTAATAGACGAAAGTGAAGTTGTTGCGCAACAAAGTCAGGTTATTGAAGGCTCTTATATTGTTGTGTTTGATACAAAAACCACAGGAGATCTTGGTAAAAAATTCGGAAACGATTACAAAGCAGCAAAACGCGCTGTTGTAAGTGAGGCCCAAAAAATGTTTTCTGAAAACGCAATCACGGCTTTTGAAATTAAACAAAGTTATGGTAAGGTTTTAAATGGCGTTGCCGCTAAATTATCTAAAGCTGACGTTCAAAAATTATCAAAAGATAAAAGAGTAAAATACATCGAAGAAGACCAATTGGTAACCTTGGCTCCTAAAGGAAAACCAGGCAGTGGAGGAGGTTCTGCGGCTCAGGAAACGCCCTGGGGCATTACGCGTGTTAATGGCGTATCAAGTTATTCAGGAAGTGCTGTAGCCTGGGTTATTGACACTGGTATCGATTTAGATCATCCAGATTTAAATGTAGATGCAACAAGAGGTTTTAATGCGTTTACTACAGGCAGAGATGCAGGTGCTCCAGATGATGGCAACGGTCACGGTTCTCACGTAGCGGGTACTATCGCTGCTAAAAACAACACGATTGGCGTTATCGGCGTAGCTCCCGGAGCAACAGTAATTCCCATAAAAGTTTTAGACAGCAGAGGAAGTGGATCTTATTCTGGTGTGATAGCCGGTGTTGAGTTTGTTGCTGTTAATGGAAAACCCGGTGATGTTGCAAATATGAGTTTGGGCGGACCAATATCCCAAGCATTAGATGATGCAGTTATTGCTGCTTCAAATAAAGGAATTAAATTTGCCTTGGCTGCCGGAAACGAAAGTAAAGATGCAAATGCTTCATCTCCTGCAAGAGTTAACGGCGCAAATATTTATACAATTTCAGCGATGAGTACTGGTGACAACTGGGCATCATTCTCTAATTACGGAAATCCACCGGTAGATTATTGCGCACCGGGAGTGTCCATAAAATCAACCTGGAAAGGCGGCGCTTACAACACCATTAGCGGCACTTCTATGGCTTCACCGCACGCTGCAGGTGTTTTATTGCTTGGAGCTGTTGCTAATACTGGCGGAACAGTTAAAGGAGATCCTGACGGAACAGCTGATAAAATTATTGTTCATTAAAATTCATTAAAAATAATAAAAAAAAGGGAGCTTCAAGCTCCCTTTTTTATTCAAAACAACATAGTTTTTATTCCCTAAACCAACTTATTTGCAATAAGATATTCTGCAATTTGGATGGTGTTTGTTGCAGCACCTTTGCGAAGGTTATCAGCCACAATCCACATATTTAAAGTGTTTTGCTGCGATTCGTCTCTTCGTATTCTGCCTACAAAAACCTCATCTTTTCCATGGGCATAAACGGGCATTGGATAAGTGTTGGTATCTAAATTGTCCTGCACAACCACGCCTGGCGTTTCGCTTAACAATTTGCGTACCTCACCCAAATCAAAATCGTGTTCAAATTGAACGTTCACGGCTTCTGAATGTCCGCCGGCTGTTGGAATGCGCACCGCTGTTGCTGTAACCGAAAAAGTATCGTCATTTAATATTTTCTTTGGCTCTTTCACCAATTTCATCTCTTCTTTGGTGTAACCGTTTTCTAAAAACACATCACACTGCGGAATGGCGTTTCTGTTAATTGGATAATGATAAGCCATTTCCCCTTTGATGCCTTTCGACTCATTTTCTAGTTGTTGTACCGCTTTTACGCCAGTTCCTGAAACGGATTGGTAAGTAGAAATTACCACACGTTTCATCTTGTATTTTTTGTGCAAAGGCGCCAAAGCCATCACCAATTGAATGGTTGAACAATTCGGATTTGCAATAATTTTATCAGCTTTGGTCAACACATCGCCGTTAATTTCGGGAACTACCAATTTTTTGGTGGGATCCATTCTCCAGGCAGATGAGTTGTCAACAACCGTTGTGCCCACTTCAGCAAATTTTGGTGCCCATATTTCAGAAGTGGTTCCCCCTGCGGAAAACAACGCGATATCCGGACGTGCATCAACAGCATCCTGCAATCCCATAACCGTATATTTTTTTCCTTTATAGTCTAATTGCTTGCCAACAGAACGTTCTGAAGCAACCAACAACAATTCCGTAATCGGGAAATTTCTTTCCGCCAACACTTGCAACATCACGTTGCCTACCATTCCGGTAGCGCCTACAACAGCTACTTTCATTTTTTAATTTTTTAATTTTTATGCTGATGCAAATTTTATAAAAAAATGTAAGAAACAAGCACTAATTTATTGAAAATTAACAGATAAATATTTTTCTGTTAAAAAAATGATAAAAGATTTGTAACCGATATAGTTAGGAGAAAAAATGTAATTTTGCAAAAAATCAAAAACAATGACTACTACCGGAAAAATAGAATTGATGGCTCCTGCCGGAAGTTTTGAATCGTTGCAGGCTGCACTGGACAATGGCGCCGATTCAATTTACTTTGGTGTTGAGCAACTTAATATGCGCGCAAGGGCTTCCATAAATTTTACGATGGATGATTTGAAAGAGATTTCGGCGCGATGCAAATCAAAAAATGTACGAACCTACCTTACTTTAAATACCATTATTTACGACCATGATTTATCGGTGGTAAAAACCTTGCTTCAAAAAGCAAAAGAGGCAGATATTACAGCGGTTATTGCTATGGATCAGGCGGTTATCGCAACGGCAAGAGCCATTGGAATGGAAGTCCATATTTCAACCCAAATAAATGTCACCAATATTGAAACGGTGAAATTTTATGCCATGTTTGCCGACACCATGGTTTTGAGCCGCGAATTGAGCTTGCGTCAGGTGAAGAAAATTACCGAGCAAATTGTGAAAGATGATGTGCGCGGACCTTCGGGAAATTTATTGGAAATCGAAATTTTTGGCCACGGCGCCTTGTGCATGGCGGTTTCAGGGAAATGTTACATGAGTTTGCATTCTTCAAATTCTTCAGCAAACAGAGGTGCCTGCAAACAAAATTGCCGAAAAAAATATACGGTGATCGATCAGGAAACCGGATTTGAAATGGAGCTGGACAATGAATATATTATGTCTCCAAAAGATTTGTGCACCATCGATTTTTTAGATCAAATTGAAGATGCCGGCGTAAAAGTATTAAAAATTGAAGGCCGGGGAAGAGCGCCGGAATATGTGGCAAATGTCATAAAATGTTACCGTGATGCCATTGACAGCATTGAAGCCGGAACTTACAGCAGGGGAAAAGTGATTTCCTGGATGCTGGATTTGGAAAAAGTTTACAATCGCGGATTTTGGAGCGGTTATTATTTGGGACAAAAATTAGGGGAATGGAGCAACGGTTCCGGAAGCCACGCCACGCAAAAAAAGGTGTATGTGGGCAAAGGAATGCATTATTTTCCCAAAACCAACATTGCCGAATTCAAAATTGAAGCATACGAAATTGCCATAGGCGACACCATTTTAATTACCGGCCCAACCACCGGCGCAAAAGAAATGGAAATTACCCAAATGTTCATCAATGATGTTGCTGGAGAAAAAGCCCTAAAAGGCGATTCCTGCACTTTTAAAATCGATTTTAGAATTCGTCCGTCGGATAAATTATATAAAATTGTTCCTATGAATGCCGAAGTTGGAAACGCGATAGTTGAAGTAGGGTAAAAAAGTTTGTAGTTTCAGGTTTCAAGTTTGAAAACCTGAAACCTGAAACTTGAAATTTTAAATAATCGTAAATTTTAAATCAAAAATCGTAAATATAAAGGATGGTAATTATCACATTGCAAAGGGCCAAGTGCATTGGTTGTAATTACTGTGTGGAACAGGCGGCTGCCCAATTTCAAATGTCGAAAAAAGACGGAAAAGCAGTGCTGCTGCAATCAACAGAAAAAAGAGGATTTTTTACTGTAAAATCCACCGATATGGGCATTTTGGAAGCGGTCACAAAAGCCAAAGAAGCCTGTCCGGTAAAAATTATTGACGTAAAGCAAACATAAATCGGTTTTTTAGCGTTTTACAGTTTACAATTTAAGTGATATCTTTACAAATTAGTGACATATGTAAAATTGGTTTTCGATTTTACAAAATAAAATAAAAATAAAGAAAAATATGAGCTGTAATAGTTGCTCTTCAGATATAAACACCGTGCCGAAAGGCTGCAAAAGCAATGGAAATTGCGCCACCGGAGGGTGTGAAAAACTCTCTGTTTTCGACTGGCTTTCCAATATGGCATTACCAACCGGACAAGAACCGCTAAATATTGTTGAGGTTCGTTTCAAAAACGGGCGGAAACATTTTTACAGAAATGTTGATAATTTGCAAATTTGTATTGGTGATATCATAGCTGTGGAAGGAAATCCTGGCCACGATATTGGTACGGTTTCGCTCACCGGCGAATTGATCAGAATCCAAATGAAGAAAAAAGGCGTTTCCTTAGACAGTGAAGAAGTAAAAAAAATATACAGAAAAGCCACCCAAAAAGACGTGGATATCTGGAAAGCAGCGCGAGAAAGGGAAAATGAAACCCAAGTTAAGGGGCGTGAAATTTTAAGCAGATTGGGTATAAAAATGAAACTTTCCGATGTTGAATACCAAGGCGACGGCAACAAAGCAACCTTTTATTACACCGCCGATGACCGTGTGGATTTTAGGCAACTCATCAGGGATTTGGCAAGCACTTTCAGCATAAGAGTTGAAATGAAACAAGTTGGTTTGCGTCAGGAAGCCGCCCGATTAGGAGGCGTGGGTTCATGCGGCAGGGAATTGTGCTGTTCAACCTGGTTAACAGATCTAAGAAAAGTGAACACCACCGCGGCACGCTATCAACAATTGTCATTAAATCCGCAAAAATTAGCCGGCCAATGCGGTAAATTAAAATGCTGTTTAAATTATGAACTGGACACATATTTAGATGCCTTGTCCGATTTTCCGCGACAGGATGTTGTGCTGAAAACAAAAAAAGGAGAAGCCGTTTTTATTAAAATGGATATTTTTAAAAGAGTGTTGTGGTACACCTACAAAGAAGACCGAAACAAGTGGTTTAAACTTACTTTAGAAAATGTAAAGGAAATAATGGACCTTAATAAAAATAACAAACCTGTAGCTTCTTTGGAAGATTATGAATTTGAATTGGTGGTTGAAAATGTTGTTACTTATGAGGATGTTGTTGGGCAAGACAGTTTAACGCGTTTTGATGCTTCGAAAAGGAAAAATAAACATAGAAATAAACCTAAAAATTTACAGTTAAAGGCACAACCAACAACGCAAGTTGGCGGAAACAGCAGTCCAAGAAACAAAAAACAAAGACCTCCAAACAGAAGTGCGAACACAAATAAAAATAATTAAACAGCTAGGTTTACTGGCCTTTACTTTTTTGTTGTTTTCATGCAACTCAAATACCGTTTTTGATCAATATACTCCTATTGAGAACCAACAATGGCATTCAGAAAAAGGAATTGATTTTATTGTAAACAATCTGGATACGATTTCATTAAATAATGTGTTTATCAATATTAGAAATAACAAGAATTATGAATTTAGTTCCTTGTTTTTAATTGCCAAACTTGAATTGCCTAACGGCTATAAAGTGATTGACACCTTAGAATATGAAATGACAGACGCTGCAGGAAACTGGTTGGGTTCAGGATTTACAGACCTCAAAGAAAATAAACTGTTTTATAAGGAAAAAGTCGTTTTTTCTGAAATAGGCTCTTATAAATTTAGTATTCAACACGCAACGCGCAGCATCAACGATATTCAAGGAAAAAATCCTTTGGAAGGCATATTGGATGTTGGGCTCAGCATTGAAAAAATAAAAAAATGACAAAAAAAGCAACAAATAACAATCAATTTTCAACGTATATAAGATGGTTTTGGATGACCGTCATCGGGGGCGTTTTATTTATATTCCTGCTCTTTTTATTAGCTTCTTTGGGAGTTTTTGGACCGCTTCCTTCTTTTGAAGAATTGGAAAATCCGGAAAGAAATACAGCTTCAGAAGTGATTTCCATTGACGGAAAAACTTTGGGGAAATACGCGTACGAAAACAGAACGCCTGTAAAATATAGAGATATTTCCGAAAACTTAATCAACGCGTTGATTGCAACTGAAGACGAGCGTTTTTATGATCATTCAGGAATAGATTTCAGATCCTCAATTCGCGCTGTGGTGATGTTGGGAAGCGAGGGTGGCGGAAGTACCATCACCCAGCAATTGGCAAAACTTTTGTTTCACGGAGAAGGATCCAGAAATATTGTGGAAAGGATTTTGCAAAAAGTAAAGGAATATGTTATTGCTATTCAGTTGGAACGCCAATACACAAAGCAGGAAATTCTGACCATGTACCTTAATAAATACGATTTTTTGAATTTGGCGGTGGGCATTCGTTCTGCTTCACGAATTTATTTTGGAAAAGAACCCGTTGAATTATCCGTAAAAGAATCAGCCATGTTGGTTGGAATGCTTAAAAATGCATCTTTTTACAATCCTTTAAGATTTGAAGAAAGAGTAAAAAACAGGAGAAATACTGTTTTAGGACAAATGTACAAAAACGGCTTTATTTCAAAAGCCGAAAGAGATTCATTACAAAGTACGCCATTAAGTTTAAATATAAATAGAGAAAGTCATAGCGATGGTTCAGCAACATATTTTAGGGAATATTTGCGCGATTTTATGAAAACCTGGATCAAAAATAATCCGAAACCCGATGGCACTGATTATAATTTGCACCGTGACGGACTTAAAATATACGTAACCATAGATTCGCGTATGCAACAATACGCCGAACAAGCGATGCTGGAACACATGGCAAATTTGCAGCGGGTATTTTATAAAGAACAAAAACGCAATAAAAATGCGCCATTTTACGACTTAGACGAAAAGCAGGTGGCAAATACCATGGAACAGGCTATGAAACGTTCTGACCGTTGGATTCGCATGAGAAAAAATGGCGCTTCAGACAGCGAAATTAAAGCTTCTTTTCAAGAAAAAACAAGTATGAGCGTCTTTTCCTATAAAGGAGAAATAGATACCATTATGTCGCCATACGATTCCATTAAATACTACAAACACATTTTACGATCGGGATTGCTTTCAGTTGAGCCTCAAACGGGCCACGTAAAAGCTTGGGTTGGCGGCGTTAATTACAAACACTTTCAATTTGATGCGGTAAAACAACAAAAACGTCAGGTTGGTTCTACCTTTAAGCCTTTTGTGTATGCGGCTGCCATCAACCAGTTAAAATTATCTCCTTGCTATAAATTGCCAAATACGCCATATACCATTTTGAAAGAAAAATACGAAATGCCGGAAGATTGGACACCAAAAAATTCTGACGGAAAATATGGCGGAGAATTAACGTTGAAACAAGCGCTGGCAGGTTCGGTAAACGTAATTACCGCAAAATTAATTGATATGGTGCACCCTAAAACCGTGGTGAATTTAGCGCATAGTGTTGGGATAGAAAGCGAAATTCCCGAGGTGCCTTCAATAGCGTTGGGTTCTGTAGATTTATCTTTGTATGAAATGGTTGGTGCCTATGCAACTTTTGCCAACAAAGGTTTAAGAATTGAACCGATGGTTTTAATGAGGATAGAAGATAAAAACGGCTTGGTGCTGGAACAGTTTATGCCAAATTCAAAAGAGGCCCTAAGCGAGGAAGCGGCTTATGTAATTACCAATTTGTTGGAAGGCGTAACAGCCGCTGGATCAGGTATTCGTTTGCGCACCAGTGGAGCAGCTTATCCTGATGATGTGGTAACCGGTTATCCATACCAATTTACAAATCCAATTGCAGGAAAAACAGGGACCACCCAAAACCAGTCAGATGGGTGGTTTATGGGCATAGTGCCAAACTTAGCAACTGGCGTTTGGGTTGGCGGTGAAGACAGAGCAGTTCATTTTGCCGGCATTACCAAAGGACATGGAGCTACAATGGCTTTGCCAATTTGGGGCCTCTATTATAAAAAATTGTATGCAGACCCAACATTGAATGTAAGTATAGGCGCCTTTGAAAGGCCAGAAGTATTGACCATTGAAATTGATTGCAGCAAAAGTGCCGCAGATAAAAACGATACGGAGTTACTATTAGACGAGGATCCTGAATTTTAAATTAAAAGAGCAAAAAACTATGTGGCAACCAACTGAAAAAACAATTAAAGAAAGCAACATTTACAAAATGATGCATCGTTTTGGTTTTCATAATTATGATGATTTTTGGAGGTGGTCTGTTGATAATAAAGCCGATTTTTGGGAAGCCACCGTTAAAAATTTGGGGATTAAATTAGATAAAAACTACACCTCAATTTTGGATGTTTCGCAAGGTGCAGAAAATGCTTCGTGGTTAAAAAATGCCAAATTAAATATTGTTGATTCCTGTTTTCAAAATGATGAGGATGCAACCGCAATCCTATTTCAGGAGGAAGGAAAATCCATTCAGAAAGTTAGTCAGGCTGAATTGCGGGCCTTGGTAAACAGCATTGCGAACGGTTTGCTTGAAATGGGCTTAAAAACAGGCGATAAAATAGCCGTTTATATGCCAATGAAGTTACAGGCAGTTGCTATTTATTTGGCTGCCATAAAAGCGGGAATGCCCGTGGTGACCATTGCCGACAGCTTTACTCCAAATGAAATTGCAGTGCGTTTAAAAATTACGGAACCTAAAGTGATTTTTACGCAGGATGTGATGCGAAGAGCGGGAAAGGAATTGCCAATGTTTTTAAAAGTAACCGAAGCAAATGCGCCAAAAGCCATTGTTTTAAGGATATCCGATGAATCAGTGCCATTGAGAAAAAGCGATATTTATTGGCGCGAATTTTTAAGCGAAAATTCCAATTTTAAAACAGTCATCCAAAATCCGGAGGACCTTATTACGGTACTGTTCTCCTCAGGGACAACGGGAGCGCCAAAGGCAATTCCGTGGACACACACCACACCCATAAAATGTGCAAGTGATGGGTATTACCATCAAAACATCCAACAAAATGATGTGGTTTGCTGGCCAACCAATTTGGGTTGGATGATGGGGCCTTGGCTTGTTTTTGCCGCCTTAATCAACAAAGCGACTATCGCTTTATATTTGGGGGCGCCAACGAGCGAAGGTTTTGGAAAATTTGTTGAAGAGGCAAAAGTGACGATGTTGGGCGTTATTCCAAGTTTTGTGAAATCGTGGAAAAACGACAGGAGTATGGAAAAATTTGACTGGAGCTCCATAAAATGTTTCAGTTCAACGGGGGAAGTTTCCAATCCTGCAGAAATGGACTATTTAATGCAATTGGCAAATAACAAGCCTGTGATAGAATACTGTGGAGGCACTGAAATTGGCGGGGGTTATGTAACAAGCACCGTAGTGCAGCCCAATATGGCAAGTACATTTTCAACTCAGGCGTTGGGAGGGGAATTTATTTTGTTGGATGAAAATAAACAAAAATCAACTAAAGGCGAATTGTTTTTGATTCCTCCGATATTGGGCTCGTCAAAAACACTTTTAAACGGCAATCATTTTGAAGTGTATTACAAAGGAACACCAACTTATGAAGGAAAACTGTTGAGGCGCCATGGCGATGCGTTGGAGCAGCTTGAAAACGGCTACTACAAAGCACAAGGAAGGGTTGATGACGCTATGAATTTAGGTGGCATAAAGGTAAGCTCCGTGCAAATTGAGTCGGTGATAAATACCTTGGATTTTGTAAAAGAATCTGCAGCCATCGCAGTTTCGCCAAAAGATGGCGGACCAAGCCTATTGGTGGTTTTTTATGTAGAAAAGGAATCGTCGATTTCGGACAACGAACGGCTAAAATTGACAAAAAACAGCATTAAGACAGCTTTAAACCCGCTTTTTAAAGTGACCGATTTGGTAAAAATTGAAAGTTTGCCCCGTACCGCTTCCAACAAGGTGATGAGAAGGAAATTGAGGGACGCTTATGAAGGGGAAACGCTTTAGCCGTTAAAGATGAAATTAACGTTTATTAAATAATTGTTGAAGATTAAAGGGGCACAATCATTTTGTTCTAAATACCGAATTTATTGCGTTAGCGATAGCAGCGGCATCCTTTTTTGAAGAGAAACGGAAAAAAAGATATAGCGGATAGCGCGACCCGCCGGATGGAGGGGAACGCCCAACTCTTAATTAAATAATGACAGCATCAAGAAAAGAAAATAAGGGCTTGAGGCTCAAAATATAGGACTGAATGAAAATAATATCATACAATGTTAACGGCATTAGGGCTGCATTAAACAAAGGTTTTATTGAATGGTTGGTTGCCGCAAATCCCGATGTTATTTGTTTGCAGGAAATAAAAGCACAAAAAGAACAGTTGGATTTAAGCTTGTTTGAAAATGCCGGTTATAATTATCACTATTGGTTTTCGGCAGAAAAAAAAGGTTATAGTGGCGTGGCTGTTTTATCAAAAACAAGACCCAATAAAGTGGTTTACGGCACCGGAATTGAAACCATGGATTACGAAGGAAGAAATTTGCGGGTTGATTTTGCGAACGTATCAATAATGAGCTTATATTTACCGTCTGGAACAAATGACGATCGATTGGAGTTCAAACTAACCTACATGGCTCAATTTCAAGACTATGTAAACAACCTCAAAAAAGAACTTCCCAATCTCATTATTTGTGGCGATTATAACATTTGCCATACAGAAATTGACATTCATAATCCGGCGCAAAACAAAAACACCTCGGGATTTTTACCCGTTGAGCGCAACTGGCTGGGGAATTTTATCGACAGTGGTTTTACGGATTCGTTTCGTCATTTAAACAAAGAGCCACATCATTACAGTTGGTGGAGTTACAGGGCAAATGCAAGAAACAATAACAAAGGCTGGCGCATAGATTACCATATGGTAAGCAACGAGATGAAACACAACATTAAAAGAGCCTATATTTTACCGGAAGCAAAACATTCCGACCATTGCCCGGTAGTTGTTGAAATTGATTAAAAAAATAAATAAAAGTAATACAATGTTAAAAAAAACAGCAATTCTATTCATTATAGCAATCACGTTAAATTCGTGTGTATCAAAAAAAGTATATCAGGAACTAGAAACAAAATACAATAATTTACGTTCTTCAAACAATGCGTTAATTGAAGAAAAAGATAATTTATTGGCTGCAAAAAAAGCATTGGAAGCCGATTTTGAAAAATTGAACAGCGATTACAGCGCACTTAATGCCAAAAAGGAAATTTTGGCTGATGAGTTGGTTTCACTTCAAAGTAAACATAAAAATTTAGACGAATC
>JACUUQ010000315.1 GCA_014859175.1 Lutibacter sp.
ATGGCGAACAGCATCTGTACCAATAAAAAATAAATAATAAATAGATGAAACGAGCCATAACAAATTTTGATACACACAGAAATGATTAATGGCGAACAGCATCTGTACCAATAAAAAATAAAATTTAAACAGATGAAAAATACTGCTTTAACTCATATTCACGAGTCTTTAGGCGCTAAAATGGTGCCGTTTGCAGGCTTTATGATGCCTGTACAATATGAAGGAATTAATATTGAACACGAAACTGTTAGAAATAGCGTGGGTGTTTTTGATGTTTCGCATATGGGAGAATTTCACTTAAAAGGTAAAAATGCGCTTGCATTGATTCAAAAAGTAACTTCAAACGATGCGTCCGTTTTGTTTGACGGAAAAATTCAATACAGTTGTTTGCCCAATAATGACGGCGGCATTGTGGATGATCTATTGGTTTACAGAATTACTGAAGATCATTATTTTTTGGTGGTGAACGCCTCAAATATTGAAAAGGACTGGAATTGGATTTCTTCACACAACGATTTAGGCGTTGAAATGACCAATGTTTCTGATGAATTATCACTATTGGCTGTTCAAGGGCCGAAAGCCGCCGAAGCGCTTCAATCCTTGACTGCTATTGATTTGGCCGCTATGGAATATTACACGGTTAAAATTGGCACTTTTGCCGGAATTGACAATGTAATTGTCTCAGCAACAGGATATACAGGTTCCGGAGGATTTGAAATTTATTTTAAAAATAAAGATGCCGAGCATATTTGGAATGCCATTTTTAAAGCAGGTGAACAATTCGGAATCAAGCCGATTGGTTTGGCCGCGCGCGACACTTTGCGTTTGGAAATGGGTTTTTGTTTGTACGGAAACGATATTAATGACACAACCTCGCCTATTGAAGCAGGCTTGGGTTGGATTACAAAATTCACAAAAGACTTCACCAACTCTGAGGCATTAAAAAAACAAAAGGAAGAAGGCGTTACAAAAAAATTGGTTGCTTTTGAAGTTATTGAAAAAGCGTTGCCGCGCCACGATTACGAAATTGTGAATGAAGAAGGTGAAAATATTGGTGTTGTAACATCGGGAACTATGAGTCCGTCACTTAAAAAAGGAATAGGAATGGGTTACGTGAAAACAGCTTATGCCAAGCTAGGTTCACAAATTTTCGTTCAAATCAGAAATAAAGCAATTCCTGCCGTTGTGGTAAAATTGCCATTTTATAAAAGTTAATAATTTTCGGGAATTTTACCCTGAACGCCTTCATAAAATTGATGAAAGAAGTTAAAGTCGTTTTCCTTATGATCAGTTAAATAATAAGGTTCAGCGACTTTAACTTCTTTGTTTTTAAAGTCGAGCGCAATCATTACAATTGGCACATTTGCGCCTTTGGCGATATAATAAAAACCTGTTTTCCAACTATCAGTTTTTTTGCGGGTTCCTTCGGGAGACAAGGCCAAAATAAAATTGTCGCGACTGTTAAATACGTCCACAATGGCTGCCACTTTATTGCTGCTGCTGTTTCTTTCTATGGGTGTTCCGCCCAACCATCTGAAAATAAATCCGAATGGTGGCTTAAACAAAGATGCTTTTCCAATATAATTCGCCGGCAAACTTTCTGCAAATTTAGTCAATACGCCCAACGGAAAATCTTGCCAATGCGTGTGTGGCGCAGCAATAATCAAATATTTTTTCAAATCTTTTGGAAAACTTCCCACAGTTTTCCATCCAAAAATGGTGTACAAAATAAAACGGGCAAAAATTTTCATATTGTTTGTTGATAACTCAGTTTATATGTTGAAAATACCGGTTCAGACGCAAATATAAAATTCTTACTTTTATAAAGTAAAATTTATATTGCATAATCATATTTATTTATCCATTTTTTAATTTATCATAAATTATGAAGAAGTTTGTAATGCTATTTGTTCTATTCCCAAATTTATTTTTATATGA
>JACUUQ010000083.1 GCA_014859175.1 Lutibacter sp.
GCACTTTTCCTTGATTGGTAACGGTTGAAACCATATTTAATGAAAATCGTTTTGCTGCAAATTGATAGGTTAGCGCCACTCTTATCTTCTGCAATATTTTGCCTTCAACCGAAAAATGGACTAAAATATCTAAACCAAAAAATGCCTGGATTCTTTACAGATTTTATGACAAAACCAAAGAACTTTTTTAATCTTTAGAGGACACTAGTGACTAAAACTCTTAATAAGATACATTTTTTACTGCAAACTAAAATTTCTGGAACATTTTTCACCACCTCGTGTAATGTTTTGGCCATAATCGATTAAATTTTTAAATATAAAAAAATTAAAATAAATGTTTTAAATGATAAATAACTGAATTTTAATTGGTTAATTAAATTGTTCAATTGTAAAAACAGAAGTTGTAATTCAGATAATATGAATACCTTTGCACGAAATTTGAAAACAGTATATATGAAGCGCATCAATGAGTACAAAAAAATATTTAAGGTAGAAGGAGAAATTAATCTTAAAGAACTGAAAAACACATACCGCGGTCTCGTAAAAGAATGGCATCCGGATAAATTTCAGGATGAAGAGAAAAAACATGAGGCTGGAATTGTAAGTACAAAAATTATTGACGGCTACCATTTTTTGGTAAGTATTGCTCCAGAAACCAAAGAGGCCAATCTAGAAGAATACGCAAGTTTAACTGCTGAATCAAAAATTGAAGATTTCCGTCATAAAAGTATGCTTTTAGAAATCACTTTTGCCTGCGGAACTACTTATGAATATTTTGGCGTAAACCAAAACCTTTTTACCAAATTCGTGAATAGTGGACAGCGATCTAATTTTGCCAAAAGAAAATTATACAATTCTTTCCTTTACAGAAAGTCGAAAAAAGCTGCCTAATAGCTTTACTACAAATTAAAAAAAAATGGGCTAGATACCATAGCGCGCTCATTTTTTTTAATTGAATATAATTTTATCTGAATTATTGGCAGCAAAATTGTTCTTTTATTATTCAGGGCAGCTTTACTCTTTAAATTTTTTTTACATTATAAGATTTACAAGACCCTTACTGCTTTCACAAATCTGCGTGTGTAGCTCTCTTTTTTCAAATTTGTAACAATCACCTTCATTTCACGACCAGAAGATGCGTGGATAAAATCACTTTCATTTCCTTTCGGATTTGTAACGATACCCACATGGCCAATCACATTTCGGCTTGGACTTAAAAATACCAGAATATCACCCTTTCTTACACTGTCAATAGGGATTTCAACACCAAAATTCTTAAATTGAGATGAACTTCGCGGAACCTGAATTTCAAAATGCTTAAAAACATAGTGAACAAATCCAGAACAGTCAAAGCCATTCTTGCCGTTACCTGCTACAACGTAAGGTGTGCCTACTAATTTCATTCCAAAGTTCACAATATTTTCCTCTAAGGAAACATTATTCTTAATTGGATTGCTTTCGACAATAGTTTTATTTCTTTCAAGCACCCTGTCAACTTCTCTCGATGAACAGTAAGCTCGGGTACTTAAAACAATTATCAATATACCAACCAGTGCTAAAAATTTAAAGTGATGTGTCTTTTTAGAGGTCATATTAAAAAAGCTAAATTATTGATCTTTAATTTTTAAAATCTTTGGAAAGGAATCTCTTGTTCCTGACTTTAACAAATAGGAAGATGTTCTACATCTGTAGAACAATTGGTAAACTTAACTAAATTTTGATGATTTAAAGTGAAAAGAAAGTTAAAAAGCCTTTCTAATTTGATTAAGGCTTTTTTATTGTTTGGCTTTCTCTAAGATATATTTATGCTATCCGACAAGTAAAAATCATTTAAGGATGGGGAATTATTTGTAGATATAGATAAATAACATCACCACACTTACTGCTACCAACAATTTATTTAAAATAGCCAATTTCTCATCTATTGAAGCTATTTTTTTTTCGTATTGCTGCAATTTAAAAGCAATATAGTCTAAATCTTTTTCCATTTTCCCAATTTTAAAACACCAAATATTTGTGGGGAAGCAAATAATAATTAATTAAAGTTAAAACTTTTGGGGTTATTTTTGGGGTTTTAGGGTTGGGGTTTTTATCCAAACTTTTTTGGGGTTTTCATGCTCTCGTCCATTTCCTTTTTTAAATCAACCGCCTGTATATAAATGGATATTTTACTTCTCACAAAATATAAAATGACAAGAATAAGTACCAAAAAAGGAACGGTATATATGAACTCAACTTCATCCATATAGACTTCACTGTCGTTGATTACAGAAATTAACTGAAATAAATAAACAGAAATAGGAATAATCAATGCATGAACCCACCAATTTTTATTGGTGATAAACCAGATAAACAATAACAATAATGGCACAAATTTAGAAAAGAAAGAGTGAAAATACATTCTTACTGTTCCGTAATATCCACCTTTTATAACTCCTATACTGGAATTCCAGTTTTCTTGGTCGGAAGGAAAACTTTGGTAAAAATACAATAAATATGGTGTAATGACGATTAGAATTACTATTAAGCTACTAATTAATAAGGATGTTTTTTTGTTGCTTTTCATTATTAAATAGGGGTTATGAAGATTCAAATATAATTCAATTTATTTAAATATGCAACTTAATTCAAACACAAAAACCACAATAATTTATTTATTGTGGTTTGCATTATTTTAAAATAAATAAATACTTTTTGTTGTAGTTAGTTATTATCCGTTTCTAGGAATAATATATTCTGATTTTAAAATAGCCTGGCTATCTTTAGAAGTGTAGCTTAAAACTGTTATAGCCACAAAAGCAGCTACCATAAGCAATCCGAAAATTAATTTCAATTTTTTCATGTTAAATAAGAATTAAATGATTAGTAAGAACATCAAATATAGTATAAATCTAACATAAAGACAAAAAATCCCGCATTTTTTCTAATTAATTTTAGAAAAACGGGGTTCGAAAAGCTATTTTTCTCTTATTTTACAAGGCTTCAGCCTTAAATAAAAAAGTTAAAACACTCTTAAATTTTATCAAATAAAACCACTATTTTGGAGATTTTAAAAGCTAAAATTGATTTTTAAGGGATAAAAACGGGTATTTTTATCGCCCAAATCAACTAATTGCAAACCCTCTCCGTAAAAATTTGCAATCTTAGGGACGCTCTTATGGCACAAATGTAAAATAAAGTTTTTAATTACACAAAATATTTTGCTAAATATTATCAAAAAAGTGCATTTTATTTATAAAATCGTGCAGTTTGTTAGTGAAACTCAATTTTGAGAAGTCTGTAAGACGCACTAAAAATTGAAAGTTGAACTAATCCCGCTTTTTCAGCGGGATCTTAGGTTTAACTCCCATGCTTGCCCGAGCGTCTCGCTCGTGCTTCCATTAAAGTTAATTTTCGTAGTCACGAGCTGGAAGCTCGCGGGCAATGTCATTAAGTTAAGGATATATTTGTCATTTTGACAAAGGAGGAATCACATCAAATTAGCTAACAATTATGAGATTCCTCGTACCTCGGAAGGACAAAAAAGAGGGCGTCAAAGTCTTAACTTAATAACATTACCCCTAATTGCTTTCCAAAAAGGGAATTTTAGATGCTTTTATTTTTAATAAGCTTTGAGCTTTTTACTTTGAACTTTGAGCTTGCACTTCCGTCTTCCAGCTTACTCAGCATAAATGGTTGCTTTGTTGCCGCGAGAAAAGCCAATCAAACAAATGCCAAATTCTTTGGCAAAATCGACGGCTAAAGTAGAACAGGCAGACACCGCGACTACAATTGGAATTTTGGAGATAAATGCTTTTGAGATAATTTCATAAGAAACCCTTCCGCTTACAAGCATCACAAAAGATTCCTTTAATTGGTTTGCATTTAGCAATTCACCCACAACTTTATCTACGGCATTGTGTCGTCCAATGTCTTCTTTTAAAGAAATAATCTCATAATTTTTATTAAAAATAGCTGCTGCGTGTGAACCGCCGGAAATTTCGAATGTTTCTTGCTTCATTTTCATTTCAGCAAACATGGCTTCCATTCTTGTAATGTCGAAAGCCAGTTTGTTTGTTAATTTGGAACCGCTGTAATTAATGTCTTCCAATTTCTGTTTCCCGCAAATGCCGCAAGAGGAAACTGAAAGCAGGGTGCGTTTGTTTAAATAGCCTTTGCCGAGTTGCTTTTTTACGATGGATGCATTCAGGATAGAAAATCCGTTTTCACGTTTTTCTACAACTTCTATGTTTAAATTTTCATTTCCTTTATAAATATCTTCCGCATACAGCAATCCCCTGATCAATTCAACATCGTCGCCTGGCGTTCGCATTACCACCGTGTAAGGTTCGTCATTTATGTTTATCTGCAAAGCAGCCTCAACCACCAAAGCATCAGTCACTTTTTGCGGAACGCCGTTTGTAAGTTGTAAACCTTCGTAATTTAATGTCTGCATTTTTTGCTGTATAGTTGAAATGTTATATGTTATTGGTTAAAAGATGTGTTATTGATTAGGCTGAAGATGAAAATTTAAGTTGCTAAAATTCATAATATTACTTTCTTTCTAAAATTAGCATACAGTTTGATTTATGAAATTTAAGCTAAAATATTATTGCGTAAAACTTGAAACATGAAACATGAAACCTGAAACTATTCATCAATATTAAACCTTCTCAAAATCAACGGCAACCACTTTGTATTCTGGTGTCATAGTATCTTTGTCCCCAACGCTTCCCGTAATCAGATTGATAAATACTTCAGGTTGATGGAAAGTGGTTCTTAAAACGCCTCTTTTAACTGTTTTGGCGTACTTTATTGGAATGTTAACATTTCCTCTGTCGGAAAACAGGCTAACGATGTCACCATCTTTTATTCCTTTGGCCAAAGCATCTTTCGGATGCACTTCTAAAATGTCTTTTCCCAAGATGAGCTGATTATCTGTTCTGCGCGTCATAGTGCCCGAATTGTAATGTTCCAGTTCTCGCCCAGTAGTCAGTATAAACGGATAATTTTTTCCGTGGGAAACAATTTCCGGTGATTCTTCAAAATCAAAATGATGAAAAGTTCCTATTCCTTTTTTGAAATTACCGCCAATATGCAGCATTTTTGTATCGGTTCCGTCTTCTTTAATCGGCCATTGCAATCCGTTCTCACCCAACCTGTCCCAAGTCAGCCCTTTCATAAAAGGAATGACATCGGCAATTTCTTCAATCACTTTTGCGGCATCATACGTCAGGCCGGTTGGTTGGTCGTAACCCAATCTGTGCATCACATCAATAATTATTTGTCCGTCGGGTTTTGTGTTTCCTATGGGTTCAATCACTTTATTAACGCGTTGCACACGGCGTTCTCCATTGGTAAAAGTGCCATTTTTCTCAAAATAGGAAGAAGCAGGAAGCACCACATCGGCCATTTCTGAAGTTGCGGTCATAAATAATTCCTGCACCACAATCAATTCTAATTTTTCGAATGCTTTTATGCTGTGATAGGAGTTCGGATCGGTCATAATGGTGTCTTCACCCACAATGTACAAGGCTTTAATTTTTCCGTTGATGGCGGCGTCAAGCATTTCGGGAATTTTCAATCCCATGCTTTCCGGCATTTTTTCAATTCCGTATTTTTGAGCATAATATTGTTGAATATCGGGCTTGCTGACATCCATATAACCGGCTCCCTGATGCGGCTGCACGCCCATATCGGCAGAACCTTGAACATTATTTTGTCCGCGCAACGGATTTAAACCAACGCCATTTCGCCCAACGTTTCCTGTCATCATCGCTAAATTCGACAACAACATCACGGTTTTGCTTCCCTGAAAATGTTCCGTTACGCCCAAACCGTGAAATTCCATTGCCCTTTCTGCGGAAGCATAAGCAATCGCAGCCTCTCTCACCAATTCTTTAGAAACGCCCGTAAGTGTTTCCAATTCATCCATATTTAGCTGTTCCACATGGTTTTTAAATTCTTCATATTTTTCTGTGTAAGATTCTATAAAATGCTGGTTCACCAAACCTTCTTTTATGATGTAATACGACATCATATTAAGCACTGCCACATTGGTTCCCGGCCTAATTTGAAGGAAATAAGTCGCCAAATTGGCCAAACTCGTTCTAATCGGATCAACAACAATGGAAGTGACGCCTTTCATAAACGCCTGCTTAATTTTAGCGCCTGTGACCGGATGCCCTTTAATCGGGTTCGCCCCGAAGAGAAAAATAGCATCGGTTTGTTTTAAATCTTCTATGGAATTCGTGGCAGCACCGGTTCCGAAAGATTTTTGCATTCCGAAAGCGGTAGGCGCATGGCAAACACGTGCGCAACCATCAATATTATTGGTGCCTACTGCCACACGAATCATTTTTTGCATGAGATAATTCTCTTCATTGGTGGCTCTTGAGGAAGAAATTCCGCCAATGGCATCTGCGCCGTATTTATTTTTGATGTCGGTTAATTTCGTGGCGATAAAATCATAAGCTTCATCCCAAGTAACCACTTCAAATTTTCCGTTCTTTTTGATCATAGGCTCCCGCAATCTGTCGGGATGATCATAAAACTGAAAAGCAAAACGCCCTTTTAAACAGGTATGTCCCTGATTTACTTCGGCAGTTTCCGGAGCTTGAATTCCCCTGATTTTCCCGTCGATGACCGCAACTTCTAACTGACAGCCAACACCGCAATAGGTGCAAGTTGTTCTAACGGTTTTATCCGGAATTAAGGTTTTGGTTTCATATTTATCGGTCAGGGCTTCGGTCGGACAAGTTTGTACACAGGCGCCGCAAGAAACGCAGGCCGATTCGTTAAAAGTGGTGTCGAAACCTTTGATAATGTTGGTGGCGAATCCGCGACCCGACATACCCAAAATCATTTCTCCCTGAATTTCCTCACAGGCTCTCACGCATCTGAAGCAATTGATGCACTGCGATAAATCCGATTTTATATAAGGATGCGCCCTGTCCGGCTGAATATCTAAATGATTTTTTCCCTGCGGATAACGGATATTCGGAATTCCGATTTGTGCAATGGTTTCCTGAAAAGGCGTTGCTTTTTTTTCTGATGAAGGAAAAATTTTATCTGAAGGATAATCGGTTAACACCAATTCTACAATATTTTTGCGAAGGCGTTTCATTTTTTCTGTGTGGGGATAAATATACAATCCTTCAGAAACAGGGGTGTGGCAAGAAGCCAAAGTTTTTGTCAATCCGTCTTTTTCACGCGCCACTTCAACCGAACAAACCCTGCATGAACCGAAATTTTCCAATCGGTCATCCTGACACATGGTCGGAATGGCATTTTTATTTTCTTCAATTCTTCTGACAAATTCCAGCATGGTTTCCCCTTGCAAAAATTCATGTTCGATGTTGTTTATAAATGCTTTCATGATTTATATTTTTTTTAACCGCTATTGCACGGAGATTCACAAAGAATACTCAGGGATTCACAGAGTTTTACAGTATAAATCTTTTAATTCCTTCTTTTAAAAGTTTTACATTAAAATTCAATAACAATCCTAATTTATAATTACCCAATTTCATATAAGTTAGCACTTGAGCAGAATGGACATCTGTTAAAAACTCTACTGTTTTTAATTCAATAACAACTTTATCTTCAACCAATAAATCAATTCTGTAGCCGTGATCCAATTTAATTTCCTTATAAATTATTGGCAATGCTAATTCTTTTACAACCTTTATATTGTCCTTTTTTAATTCATAAAAAAGACATTCTTGATACGTTGATTCTAACAATCCAGGTCCAAGTTCTCTATGGACAGCTATCGCTTTTCCAATAATAATGCCTGCTATTTCATTTTCACCCATTTTTCTTTGTGAATCTTTGTGTTCCTCTGCGTGTCTTTGTGTAATAATTTTTTTAAATTCTATTTAAAATATTCTTTCAACTCACCCTCAAAATATTGCAACGCATTTTTTACAGGCAAAGGAATTCCTCCGCCCAATGCACAAAGTGACCCAATTTCAAGGGTTTCCAATAAATCATCAAATAACTGGCGGTCAATTTTATAGTTTTCATGTTGCGCTTTTTGAAGCATTTCCATACCTCGGAAAGAACCGATTCTGCATGGATAACATTTTCCGCAGGATTCATCCGCAGTGAATTCCATTAAATGTTCCAAAAACTGAATCATCGGAAAATCCTTTGGAATGGAAACAACACTTGCGTGGCCCAATAAAAATCCGTTGTTGTTCAACGATTCAAAATCCAATGTTAAGTCATTAATTTTATCAAAAGGAACAATACCTCCCAATGGTCCGCCAATTTGAAATGCTTTTATTTCCGATTTAAATCCTTGCCCAAAAACCTCAAAAACAGTTTTTAAGGGCGTTCCCATTTCAATTTCATACATTCCCGGACTGTTAAAAAAACTGTCCAAAGAAACCAGTTTGGTTCCTGTTGAATTTTTTGTTCCCAAAGCTTCATAAGCTTCTCCGCCATTTTCCAGAATCCAATGAAGGTTCGCAAATGTTTCTACATTGCTTAAAACAGTTGGTTTTCCAAACAAACCGTATCGTGCAGGATAAGGCGGACGAACTCGTACTTCTGGGCGCATTCCTTCTATAGAACTCAACAAAGCGGTTTCCTCGCCGCAAACATAGGAACCTTGTCCGCGAATAATTTTGAATTTAAAATCGCCAATCAGATTTTTCTCTTTTAAAAATTCAATCGCTTCGCCAACAATGCGAATGGAATCTGGATATTCTCCCCGAATATATAAAACGCCGGTATTTGCACCAACGGTTAATCCTGCCATATACATTCCGAAAAGCACTTTATGCGCCTGATGTTCCATCAAATACATATCAGAATAAGCGCCCGGATCACCTTCGTCAGCATTGCAAACAATGTACTTTTGGGTGTTAGGTTCTTTGATGACCGCGTCCAGTTTAAACCAAAACGGGAATCCGGCACCGCCGCGACCTCTTAAATTCGATATTTTTATTTCTTGAATTACCTGTTGCGGATTGTTTTTAAAAACTTCAGCCAATTGATAAAAGGCCTCAATATTTTCTGTTTTTGAAGTTAAAATTGGTGTGGTGTTGCAGCTTATGTTGTAAATATTCTCTTGATACTTTTTATTGTCAATAATTGAATTTAGTTCTTTTTCATCTTTTGCCGAATAGGTATTATCATTGAACATAAAGGCATTGTTGGAGTGGCAACGTCCCAAGCAAGCAGCGTGGCCGATTTGGTCTTTGTTAAAATGATTTTCCAAATGCCGGTGCAATTTATTTTGTGTATTGGCCACCATACAAGCGGTTCCGCTGCACACATGAATTTTTTTGTTCCGATTGCTTTCTCTGGTGAAATCGTAAAAAGATGCCGTGCCCGCAATAACAGAATCATCAATCATAAATCTTTTTGCCAGTTCCTGAAAATCGGATTTCGGAGCGTTTTTATGCGATAAATCTGCGATATTTTCAAACAGATTATCATCCAATTCCTTTCTTGACGATAAACTGCGTATATTTTTATTTGCCATTTTATTGAGTATAAACGGCTAAAAATACTAAATTTTAATGATTTTTGCTCAAACATCTTTTACACTTTCTCACAAATAAGCACCAAATGCTTGTTGTTAACATCGGTGGTAAAAAACAGGTACTGATTTCCGCCATCTTTTAACCCTGTTTTTTTCCGAATCTGGGCAACGGTTTCGGGGAAATTTCGAGTGGTAATATTTGCTTTTTTTGTAGGAATAAATTGCAGTAATTGCTTTTTGTCATAAGAAGCAGAATGTTTTATTTCGAATCTTCTTCCGGGAAAATCGATCAATTTATCTGAAGTGTATAAATGGCTATGCTGATGCAATTTATCAATTTTTAAATGTGCCGATATTTGCTGAAAAGCACCTGCTTTTAAAATGGCGGAATTGGGTTCAAACAGGTATTTTTTTTGCTCGGAATAAGTTGCGGAAGCCTCTTTATTTAGGCTAAAATTAAATGTCTGAATTTCTTCCTTATTTAAGTTAATTGTTTTAATTTCAATATTTTGAGTGTAATTTTTCTCCAACAAAAATAGCAATTCTTTTACTTCATTTTCAACGGCAACCACATGAATTTCTTTAACGTTATTTAACTCATTGATGGCGCTTTTGAGGTCTAAAATAGGGGAGACCTTCAGCAAAATATGATTCGTTTTTTGAAACAGTAAATCAAGGTTTTCAGGAATATTCGGCAAGCAGTCTTCCAACAAAAAAACTTTTCCTTTGGCATCATTTCTGCGTGAAGGATCGGCGTAAATCCAATCGAATTTTTCTTTTGATTTATCCAGAAATTCAATCCCGTCACCGATATACGTGGTGATATTTTTTACGTTTAACTGCTTGAAATTATGATTCACCATTGTAGCTAATTCTTCATAAATTTCACAATGTGTTATTTTTGCAACTTTTTGTGAAAAAAAGTAAGTGTCCACGCCAAATCCGCCGGTGATGTCCATTAAAGTTTTTCCTGAAACCAAATCGGATTTGTATTTCGCAGTAATTTCTGAAGAGGTTTGTTCAATGTTTAGTTTGTTTGGCCAGTAAATATTTTCAGCGTTGAACCATCTTGGCAATTTTTTTTCACAACTGTTTTTGGCCAATAGCTGTTCTGCAATTTCCTGGATGGAAACGTTTTCAAACGGACTTCCCTTTAAAATCAGTTTTGTGACATCCGATTTTAAATGAGCGTTGATATAGTCCTGAACTTCTTTATTTAAAATATGGTGATTCAATAAAAAATAGTAATAATTAGTGATAATTTTTCATTTGTAAGCTTTCAATCTTTTTTGTAACCTATTTTAGATCTTGAAATTTGATTTTCTTTCTTTTCTAACAATTCATCCAAATAGCTAAAAACCAATTCTATATTTTTATTTTGATGCGATAGTTTTTTCTTTATTTCCTCAATTTCAAGTTTTAAGCTCAAATTATCTGTGAATAGTTGCCTTAACTTGGTAAATACCCTTATAATCTGAATATTTACTTTTATGGCGGTTCGGCTGTTCAAAACACTTGATAACATAGCAACACCTTGTTCTGTAAAAGCATAAGGAGCATAACGAGTTCCTCCCCATTTTGAGGTGCCAAATTGGCTCCTCAAGTTTTCGAATTCATTTTTGGTGAGTTCATACATAAAATCCTCAGGAAAACGCTCTAAATTTCTGCGAACCTGCCTTTTTAGCTGTTTGGTTTCCAATTTATAAAGATCAGCTAAATCCTCATCCAGCATTACTTTTTGTTCCCTGATTAAAAATATTTTATTGGTAATTATTTCATCTGTTTAAATTTTATTTTTTATTGGTACAGATGCTGTTCGCCATTAATCATTCCTTCGTGTATCAAAATTTGTTATGGCTCGTTTCATCTGTTTAAATTTTATTTTTTATTGGTACAGATGCTGTTCGCCATTAATCATTCCTTCGTGTATCAAAATTTGTTATGGCTCGTTTCATCT
>JACUUQ010000084.1 GCA_014859175.1 Lutibacter sp.
TAACAAACAAAACAGGTTAGGATACAAATAAAGGAAACTGTATATTTTAAAAACAACCGAGATAAATTATGATTCAGGACTTTTTGGCTCATCATTTATTTCCGGGATTTCGATTTCGGATGGTGGTGCAAAATTACCATGTTCATCAAATAGTTCGTCGAATTCCGGGTTATGGGAAAACTCGAATTTTTCAGGTTGCGGACCCGTTTTTTTGAAGATGAAGGCAAAAATAAATCCGACCAAAAAACCGGATGAATGGCCTTCCCAAGAAATTTCTTCTTTTATCGGAAAAATGTACCAAACAGTGCTTCCGTATAAAAAAACCACCATTAAAGAAACTGCCGCCAAGCGATAATATTTCCTAAAAACGCCGCTAAAAAAAATAAAACTCACTAAAAAATACACCACGCCACTGGCGCCAATATGATAGGAAGGGCGTGCAAAAGACCAGGTTAAGAGTCCGGTTAAAAAAATGCCCCACAACAAAACTTTTGTGGCAATGCCTTCATAAAAATAATACAAACTTGCCAACATCACCAATAAAGGAATGGAATTGCTGAACAAATGCTCAACACTGCTGTGCAAAAACGGTGAAAAAACAATGCCGCGCAAACCCGTTAAGGTTTGCGGATAAATACCGTAACGGTTAAAATTATTTCCAAATTTTATTTCGAGAAAGTATAAAAGCCAAATTGAAAAAACGGCAATAACAGGAATACTGATAAATTTTTTAGAGAATAGGGATTCGCTTTTTGGCATTTACAAATTATATTTTGAATGGTTGAATTTATTAAAATTTTCTGTCAATTTACAGCTATACGATAAAAATTAATAAGTTTTCATTTATAATTCTAACCGCATTAGGGATAGCAGCCCTTCGACTGCGCTCAGGATAAACTTCTCCTTTTTTATTTTTCATAAAAAAGATTTAGCGGATAGCCCGACACAAATGTAATGCAGTGTAATGCCCAACAAATATTTATGCTTATTTTTACGCTATGAATGAGCCATTAGCCGAACGCATACGTCCGAAAACTTTAGATGATTACATTAGCCAGCAGCATTTGGTGGGGAAAACCGGTGCGTTGACCGAGCATATTAAGCGTGGCATTATTCCGTCCCTGATTTTTTGGGGACCGCCGGGCATTGGAAAAACCACGCTTGCCAACATCATTGCGAAGGAATCCAAAAGGCCTTTTTATACGTTGAGCGCCATAAGCTCCGGCGTTAAAGATGTGCGCGAAATTATTGAAAAAGCCAAGCAAAGCGGTGGATTGTTTACCGAAAAAAACCCGATTTTATTTATTGATGAGATTCACCGTTTTAGCAAATCGCAACAGGATTCGTTGCTGGGCGCGGTTGAAAAAGGCTGGGTAACATTGATTGGGGCAACTACTGAAAATCCGAGTTTTGAAGTGATTCCCGCCTTATTGTCGCGTTGCCAGGTGTATGTATTGAATTCATTCAGCAAAAAAGATTTGGAAGATTTGTTGCAACGCGCTTTAAAAGAAGACGCTTATATTTCCAAAAAAAATATTATTTTGGAAGAAACCGAAGCTTTGTTGCGGGTTTCGGGAGGCGATGCGCGAAAATTATTGAATATTTTTGAATTGGTGGTGAACACCGAAAATGAGCCGATAAGAATCACCAATGAACTGGTGCTTTCAAAAATTCAGAAAAACACGGTTTTATACGATAAAACAGGCGAACAGCATTATGATATTGTTTCGGCCTTTATAAAATCTATCCGCGGAAGTGATCCAAACGCGGCAGTTTATTGGTTGGCACGAATGATTGAAGGCGGCGAGGACGCAAAATTTATTGCCCGAAGAATGCTGATTTTAGCTTCGGAAGACATAGGAAATGCGAATCCGACTGCTTTGATTTTGGCAAATAACACGTTTCAGGCGGTGAATATTATCGGGTTTCCCGAATCACGGATTATATTGAGCCAGTGCGCCGTTTATTTGGCGAGTTCGGCAAAAAGCAACGCCTCGTATGAAGCCATTGGCAAAGCGCAAACCATGGTAAAAGAAACCGGAGATTTATCGGTTCCATTGCATTTAAGAAATGCGCCAACCAAGCTGATGAAAGAATTGGATTACGGCAAAAACTACAAATATGCCCATAGCTTTGAAAACAATTTTGCCGAGCAGGAATTTCTGCCCGATGAAATAAAAAACACCAAAATATACGAACCCGGCAACAATGCCCGCGAAAATACCATCAGGGATTTTTTGAAGAAATTGTGGAAGGGGAAATATGGTTATTAATTCCCTGTCCCCAGCCTCCCGTTCTAAAACGGGACAGGCTTTTCCTAAGGAAAGGGAGATTGATTTTTTTTAACGTTAAAACGTACAACTTCACTTTTAGATTTTCGGTCTTCGGTCTTCGGTCTTTTTTAATTCCCCCTTCGGGGGTTAGGGGGCTTTTCGGGGGTTAGGGGCTTTTCGGGGGTTAGGGGGCTTAATTTTTTAATACAATTGGCAGCGTAAACTCCGTTGAAACCGGAATCGCCCTTTTTATTGCCGGCTGCAAGGTTGGCAAATTTTGAAGACTCACTTTTACAATACTGTCAAATTGAGGGATTAACTCGCTGATTTTAGCTGATTTTTGAATATTAGACAAGGTTGTTTTTCCAAAAGCATCAATTTTTAACTTCACCAAAATAGTGTCGTTAATGCTATCCGTAACACTAAATTCAAATTCTTTTAAAGAAGCATAAATATGTTGGGACATTTCCATTTGGAAGCAAATCTGTTGCTTTTCTTTGGAAGGAATATCGGCACAATTTGGGAAAAGCGGATAAGAATCTACCGAATTAAAATCAACTATCGTGTCTATTTTTTGTATGGGTTCGCGATTTGTGTGCTGCTCAATATAAGAACAGGACAACAACAAAATAGAACAAATTAATAGGGTAAAAAGCCGTTTCAACATCGCTGTTTATTTCAAAAAGTGAAAATACAACATTTTCTGTTAGTCAACAATTACACCTTCAATAAAGTATTGTTTTTTTATTTCTTTAATTCTGCCTTCAACATAAGCAGTCATTATATTATCGTTGCTGCTAAATTTTTCAGCATAGCTTTTATAATGTTTTAATGCAATTTTTTTATCTTTAAAATAGGCATCAGAAGTTACGGCCAACTCGAATAATGCTTTATGATTCTTATAATTATTTTTGTGCGATTTTTCGAAATTTTCAATGGCTGCCGGCAAATTACCTGCTTCTTTTAAAATAATTCCGAGCAAATAGTGTTGTTTATCTATATCCGGTTTTGCACTTATAATTGATCGGTGTAAATAAACCGTAGCCATTTTATTGTCCTTTTTATCATAATATAAACTGGCCAAACGATATAGTATTTGGGAATCATCAGGATCAAGTATTACGGCATTTCTAAAATATTTTTCAGCCAATTCAAAATCTTTTAAATTATAATAACACATACCAAACATTTCATAGATTTGGACAGATCTAAAATTTAAACTGTCAATTTTTTTTAAATAGGTTAATGCGCCATTAAAATCCTTTAAAAAATACAATTCATTGGCTTTTAGCTGATTAAAATTTAAATTATTAGGATCTATTTTTAAACCTTTATCAATAAATAAGGAAGTAGAGTCTTTAAAATTCAATGACTTAAAAAATTGCGCCAATCCAAGAATACTTTTGATATGCAGCGTGTCTAAATTATAGGCATCTAAATAACGCTGCCCCATTTCTGAAAGTTTATTTTGTTTTTCTAAAGATTCGGCCAATTGATATGGATAATTAGGATTAACAGTATCCATTTTCATTAAATAACGGTATATTTTTTCTGCTTTTTCAGCTTGGTTTAGCGACAAATATAACCTACCTAAACTATTGGCAACCAATAAATTTGAAGTGTCTTTTTCTATGAGGGATTCGTAGGTTTCAACAGCTTTTGAGGTAAATCCTGTTGATACAAACAATTGCGCCAGTTTTACTTTTATTGATATATTTGTACCAAATTCCAATGCTTTGTTCAAACATTCCAAAGCTTTGGTATCACTGCCAATGGATTGATAAATACCTGCCGATTTTTCAAATATCAAAAAAGTTTTAGGCTCTGTGTTCTCTAACAAAGTCAATGCTTTTTGATAGTTTCCTTCCGCCAACAAACTATCCACAACCACAAAAACCGAAGATTGCGCTTCGGTTTTGAGTATTGTAAATAATAAACAAATTACAATAAAAATCTTTTTCATAGAAATTTAATTATTCTTTTATCTTAATTACCAACACACCATTTTTACCTTTTTCTCCATATTTTTCTATGACTTTTTCATCCTTAAAAACTTGAATGCTTTTTATGGTGCTTGGATCTATTTTTTGCATTTCTTCATAAGAAATCTCCTTTTCATCTAAAATAAATAGTACGTTTTTCATAGAATCAGGCATAACAGCTTCGTTTTTGTTATTGTTTTGAGCTTTACCTTCAACCATAAAAGCAATTGGCAAGGAATATTTTACGCCAACTGTTTTCCCTTTGTGTTTTCCGGGCGTCATTTTCGGCAAACTTGTAATTACCCGTAAAGCCTCTTCCTCCAACTTCTTATGTGAAGCTCTCGCCTGAACATCCGCAATATTTCCTTCTTTATCTATTTTAAACATCACATAAACCTTATTGATTCCAGATTTCAAATCAAGACTTTTTGCCAATCCAGAATTAAAATTAGTACTTACATATTCAGTAATGCTATTTTGCAAACAAGATTTTAATTGTTCCTCTGTTCCTTCACAGCCAGGATAAACTGGGACATTTTCAATAATTGCAAAAGAAACCTCCTCAATTTCAATTGGCTTAATGGTATCAGAAGATTTTATTGCAGCTTCGTTTTCCTTTGCAGCTGTTTTAAATGGCAAAGCATCTTTATTTAAAATTTCATTTATCATTAAAGGAACTTGCTCCATTGCTTCTTTAGATTTGTCTTCAAATGAACTTAACAACAACATTGTCAACAATAAAGGCGCAATTAATAAATACTTTAACTGTTTCATTTTTTGTGATTTTTCTTTTGTGATCATAATAATTCGTTTTTTGATTAATGAATGTTTAAAAAATTGGTTGATAAATGAAATGTTTTCTACATTAAAAGTTTCTGCCAATAACTTGTTGAAATACATTTTTTTATCTATTTCTTTCACCACTTCGGCATCCGAAATGTATTCGTGCAATAAGGTAATTCGCTTTTGATATAGGTAAATAATTGGGTTAAACCACAACGCAATTTTCAAAAATTCGAAATAAAGCAAATCCAACGTATGTTTTTGTTTGCAATGGATCAACTCGTGTTGAATTATTTGCAAATCCTGTTTTTCCAATAAATGGCTGTTGATAAAGATAAAGTTGAAAAACGAAAAAGCGACTTGTTTTTCATCTAACACAATGAGCGTGTAATTTTCTTTTTTAATACTTTTGCTTGTGAGGATTAGCTTTACTATTTTGGTTAGCCGAATTAGAAATAAGATGAAAAATAAGCCCATTCCCATATAAAAAATAATGGTTGAAATGCCGAGAAACGTTTCAAAAGGCGTGTTATTCTCGACATAAACTTGCGGATTTATGACAACTTCCGGTAAATACACCCTATAATCCTGCGGAACTGTTTTCCTAAAACTTTCAAACTTCAGCAACGGAATGATAAAAGACAAAACTGGTGTTACCAGCAAATAAATTCTATTCCATTTAAAGAAGGTTTCCTTTTGCAAAAACAAATCATAAACCGCTAAAAATAAGGTTTGAAAAAGCAACATTTGAATTATGTAATTGATCATCGCTCAGTTTTTTTATCGTTAATAATTTTCAATATGGTATCCAATTCTTTAAAATCCACTTCATTTTTATTCACAAAAAATGAAACCATACTTTTAAAAGAACCTCCAAAATAGCCATCAACAATTTTTTGCAAACTCTGGTTGCTATAATTTGTTTTTGAAACCAAAGGAAAATAAATATAACCCCTTCCCTTTGCTTTATGCGCCACAAAATCCTTGGTTTCCAAAATTCTTATGATGGTAGAAACAGTATTATAGGCTGGTTTAGGCTCAGGCAACTGGTCTATAATCTCTTGTACAGACGCTTCTTCCAACTCCCATAAAACCTGCATAAATTGCTCTTCTGCCTTTGTCAATTGTTTGTCCATTTTCTAACTAAGTTTTTAGTTCAACAATACAAATATAACTAAATAATTAGTTTAAACTAATTATTTAGTTAAGAAATATAAAAACTTTATAAATATTCTTTTCAAATTATCCACCTATACCATAAATTAGCATAATGGATATTTTGCTGCTCTTCATCGGATTTTTAATTGTGCTAACTGGCATTATTGGTTCTATTTTACCCGTTTTGCCCGGCCCGCTTGCCAGTTGGGCTGGTTTGCTCCTGCTCTATTTGACAAAAGCAATTCCGATTGACTGGACAGTTTTAGGAATTACTTTAGGGATTGCCATATTGGTTTCCATCATAGACTATGTGCTGCCAATACTTGGCACAAAAAAATTTGGCGGCAGCAATTATGGCGTAAACGGCGCTATGGCCGGACTTATTTTCGGGATTTTTTTCGGCCCGTTGGGAATTATTTTTGGTCCGTTTTTAGGCGCTTTTTTTGGCGAACTCATAAAAGAAGCTAAAGATTCCAGGAAAGCTTTTAAAGCGGCTGTTGGTTCATTTATCGGATTTTTATCTTCAACCTTGCTTAAATTGGCGGTTTGCTTGGTGTTTGCCGGAATGTACATTTCAACTTTTTGGGAATATAAAGAGGCTTTTTTTGGAATTTCTGAATAAAAATAGTGCCATAAAATAAAAAAAGCGTCCCGGATTTCGGGAAGCTTTCCATTGGTTTAAAAAAACTTGACGTTAAAAACGTCAAAAACAACACATTTAAATCGCCAACACAGCGATATACAAATGTATTAATTTTTATTTGATTTCAAATTCCAAACACTTTTTCTTTCGAAATTGCCAATTTTTCTGAATTGATTGTATCTTTGCTCCCAATCCATAAAAAGTAATTTTAAAACACCTTGAAATGCAATTATCGCCACTTGAAATAATAAGAAGAGAATCCTTACAAAAACTACGTGAATTGGGCATAAACCCGTATCCTGCCGAAGAATTTAAAACCACTGCAACCATAAAGGAAATCTTGACAAACTTTAACGCTTTTGAAGGCAAAGAAGTTGTTTTGGCTGGAAGAATGATGAGCAGAAGAATTATGGGAAAAGCCTCTTTTGCCGAGCTAAAAGATGCCAGCGGCAGGATGCAGCTTTACATTACCCGAGATGAAATTTCTTCGGATGCTGAAGGAACGATGTACAACACCGTATTCAAAAAATTATTGGATATGGGCGATATTATTGGCATTAAAGGTGAAGTTTTTAAAACGAAAGTTGGCGAGGAATCCATCCACGTAAAGGAACTGACGCTTTTGTCAAAAAGTTTACGTCCGCTCCCTGTGGTTAAAACGGATGCCGACGGAAAAGTGCACGATGCTTTTTCTGATGCCGAGTTAAGATATCGCCAACGTTATGTGGATTTAATTGTAAACGATCACGTAAAAGAAACCTTCATAAAACGTACAAAAATTACGAATTCCATCCGCGATTTCTTCAACAAACGCGGTTATTTGGAGGTGGAAACGCCTATATTACAGCCAATTCCGGGTGGCGCTGCCGCACGTCCTTTTAAAACGCATCACAATGCCTTGGATATGCCTTTGTATTTGCGAATTGCCAATGAATTGTATCTAAAAAGATTGATTGTTGGCGGATTTGATGCTGTTTATGAGTTCTCCAAAGATTTTAGAAATGAGGGAATGGACAGGACCCACAATCCCGAATTTACCGTGATGGAATTGTATGTGGCTTACAAAGATTACCATTGGATGATGAATATGACCGAAGAGCTGCTAGAAAAAGTGGCGATGGACAGTAACGGAACCACTGAAGTTAAAATTGGCGAAAATATAGTGAGTTTTAAAGCGCCTTACCCAAGAGTGCCCATATTGGAAGCCATAAAAATACATACTGGCTTTGATGTTTCGGGAATGGATGAAAATGCCTTGAAAGAAGTCTGCAAAAAAGTGGGTGTTGCCGTTGATGAAACCATGGGCGTTGGCAAATTGATCGATGAATTATTCGGTTCAAAATGCGAGCATCACTATATTCAGCCAACATTTATTACCGATTATCCGAAAGAAATGAGCCCGCTTACCAAAGAACACCGTTCAAATCCGGCTTTAACCGAGCGTTTCGAATTGATGGTAAACGGCAAGGAATTGGCAAATGCCTATTCTGAGTTAAACGACCCGATAGAACAACGCGAACGTTTTGAGGACCAATTGAAATTGACCGAAAAAGGCGATGACGAAGCGATGTTTATTGACCAAGACTTTTTGCGCGCGTTGGAATACGGAATGCCACCAACATCGGGAATTGGCATTGGAATCGACCGTTTGGTGATGTTTATGACCGATAACAGTTCCATTCAGGAAGTTTTGTTTTTTCCTCAAATGAGACCGGAAAAAAAAGCGATTGAAATGAGCGAGGATGAAAAAGCAATTTTCAACCTATTAAAATCGAATTCCCCAATGCTGTTGAACGACTTAAAAACACAATCGGGCTTCAGCAATAAAAAATGGGATAAAACCATTAAAGATCTGACTAAAAAGCATTTAGCTAAAATAAACAACTCCGAAGAAGGTTTGTTTGTAGAGTTGGGGAAATAAAAAAAAGACTTGATTTAATTTGTCATTTCAACATTATAAAAAGGGAATTGCTTAAATGCAGTTCCTTTTTTGTTGGCTGCAAGTAACAAAAATATTAAAGTACTTTAAAACGAATATAAACTGATATTTATTTTAAAATTATTGCTTTAAAATAATTAAATTTGAGAAATTAACAGCCAAGCTTGATAATAAAAAATAAGCTTTCTGAAAACTTAACCCAATTATGAACAACTATTTTTTAACAAAAACATTAAAGTCGGTTATTTTTTGCGCTTTAATAGTTTCTGCTACTTTTGCGCAAAACAAAGCAAAAGAGACAACCATGCAAAACAACAATGTATTATTACAAAAATGGACTGGACCTTATGGCGGCGTTCCCTCTTTTGACAAAATGAACATCAACGACATTAAACCTGCTTTGGAAAAAGGCATGGCTTTAAATTTGGAAGAAATTGATGCCATCACCAACAATCCGGCAGCGCCAACTTTTGAAAACACCATAGTGATGATGGAAAAATCGGGAGAAGTGCTAAACCGCGTTTTTAAATATTACGGCATTTGGAGCGCTAATTTATCTTCGCCGGAGTTTAGGAAAATTCAGGGAGAAATGGCACCGATTTTGTCCGAGTTCAGTTCAAAAATTTCCCAAAACAAAAAATTATTCGAAAGAATTAAAACAGTTTACGAAAACGCTCTCAAAAATCCGTTAGAATCAGACCAACAAAGAGTTATCAAACTTATTTATGAAAGATTTGCTATGGACGGCGCTGAATTGGATGACGTTAAAAAAGCGCGATATGCAGCCATAAACAAAGAACTTTCTTCAATTTACACCAATTTTTCAAACAATATTTTAGCCGACGAAGAAAATTATGTGGTTTACTTAACAAAAGACCAATTAAGCGGATTGTCGGAATCTATGGTTAAAGCGGCTGAAAAAGCGGCAAAAGACAAAGGTCGTGAAGGCGAATATGCCATCACCAACACAAGATCTTCCATGGCGCCTTTTTTAACCTATTCAGATGAAAGAGCCTTGCGAGAAAAAGTTTGGAAAAACTACTATTCACGTTGCGACAACAACGACCAATTTGATAACAAAGAAAATGTGGCCAAAATTCTGAAACTCAGAAAAGAACGCGTGGCACTTTTAGGTTTTGATAATTTTGCCGAATGGCGCCTGCAAAACAGAATGGCGAAAACACCTGAAAATGCTATGGCGCTCATGAATGCCGTTTGGCCTGCAGCCATTGCCAGAGTTAACGAAGAAGTTGCTGATATGCAAGAAATTGCCAACAAAAATAATGACAATATTACCATTGAACCTTGGGATTATCAGTATTATTCAGAAAAAGTAAGAAAAGAAAAATACGATTTGGATTCAGATGAAGTAAAGCAATATTTGCAATTGGATAAATTGACCCAAGCGTTATTTTTTGTGGCCGATGAAGTGTTTAATTTTAAGTTTACGCCTGTGCCGGAAGGAACCGTTCCTGTATTTCATCCCGATGTTAAAGTTTGGGAAGTCACCAATAAATCAACTGGAGAACATATCGGATTGTGGTATTTGGATCCTTTTGCGCGACAAGGAAAAAGATCTGGCGCCTGGGCCACAACATACAGGGATTACTCAACATTCGACGGCAAAAAAACCGTTTTGGGATCAAACAATTCAAATTTTGTAAAACCGGGTCCGGGTGAAGCCGTTTTGGTTTCTTGGGATGACGCCACAACATTTTTACATGAGTTTGGCCACGCCTTGCATTTCTTTTCGGCAGACGTTAAATATCCAACACTTAACGGAGGCGTAAGAGATTATACTGAATTTCAATCGCAAGTTTTGGAGCGCTGGCTCTCAACAGATAAAGTGATCAACCAATTTTTGGTTCACTATAAAACAGGAGAGGCAATTCCGGCAGCATTGGTGGCGAAAATTAAAAAATCTTCCACATTTAATCAGGGATTTTCCACTACTGAATATTTGGCTTCAGCGATTATGGATATGAAATTTCATTTGGCCGACCCAACAAATATTGATGTCGCCGCTTTTGAAAAAGAAACTTTAGCCGCCATGAATATGCCAAAACAATTGGTTATGCGCCACCGCACACCTCATTTTGGCCATGTTTTTTCTGGTGAAGGTTATGCAACCGCCTATTACGGTTATATGTGGGCCGATGTGCTTACCGCAGATGCCGCTGAAGCATTTGAAGAAGCGCCGGGCGGATTTTACGACAAAGAATTGGCTGCAAAAATGGTAAAATATTTATTTGCTCCAAGAAATTCCGTTGATCCTGCAGAAGCTTTCAGACAATTTCGAGGACGAGACGCAAAAATTGACGCTTTGTTGCGAGACAGAGGCTTTCCGGTTCCTAAATAGGAATTGTAAACACAAAAACCTAAAAAGGAATTGCGGCAATGCAGTTCCTTTTTTTTTTGCTGAATCATTAAAATTACAGCTTTTATAAACTTGTGAAATTGATTTTTGTTTTAAAAACTATTTGCGTATTCTATGATAAAAGCCAAGTAAAAATTGTAAAAAATCAATTCAATCCAAATTTATTTTAACCGCAAGGGTCGCAAGGAAAAAAACGCAAAGTGCGCAATTTTGTTTCGGCTAACATTTGATTACCCATTTTCAAAA
>JACUUQ010000316.1 GCA_014859175.1 Lutibacter sp.
TTATTTGTAAAATAAATAATATTTTAAATGATAAAAATCCCGCCTTGAGCGGGATTTTTACTTTTAACTATACTTCCGAATCTTCAAAATCCTCGGCGCGCTCAATAATATTTTGGGGCAATGATTTTTTCGATTTTGCACCCATTTTCTTCAGCTTTTCAACACTTACAATTAAATTCCCTTTTCCTTCAAAAAGTTTGTTCATAGCGCCTCTATATTCCGCTTTGGCTTCATCCATTTTTTTTCCGACATTGGTTAAATCGGCAATAAAACCTTCAAACTTGTCGTACAAAGCTCCGGCCTGGCGTGCTATTTCTATGGCGTTTCGCTGCTGTTTTTCATTGTTCCACATAGAGTCAATGGTGCGCAACGTAGCCAAAAGGGTAGTAGGCGTCACAATCACAATATTTCTCTCGAATGCCTTGTTGTACAATTGATTATCAGTATTCAAAGCCACCGCAAATGCAGGTTCTATAGGAATAAACAACAACACAAAATCGGGCGATTCCATTTTATAAATATCTTCATACCGCTTTTCGCTCAATTGTTCAATATGGCGTTTCAGGGAATTTACGTGTTCTTTTAAAAATTGTGATTTTTCAAAGTCGTCTTCACTGTTTACAAATTGCTCATAGGCCGTTAAGGAAACTTTGGAGTCGATGACCATTTTTTTGCCGTCGGGCAAATGAATTACAATATCGGGCAAAATTCTTTTTCCTTCCTCATTGGTAAAACTTTGCTGCACAAAATATTCCCGGTCTTTTTCCAAACCCGATTTTTCTAAAACACGCTCCAATACCAATTCGCCCCAATTTCCCTGGGTTTTGCTGTCGCCTTTCAACGCCTTTGTTAAATTGATGGTGTCTTTGCTCATTTGCAGGTTTAAATCTTTTAAACCAAGTATTTGCTGGCGTAAAGCGGCGTGGTAATCAATGCTTTCTTTGTGCGTATCTTCCACTTTTCGCTCGAAAGTCTGTATTTTTTCCTGGAGCGGACTTAAAATGTTTTTTAGGTTTTCTTTATTCTGCTCGGTGAATTTAACCGATTTCTCCTCCAATATTTTGCTGGCCAATATTTCAAATTCTTTGCTGAATTTTTCCTGTAATTTTTCAACTTCAGCTTTGTTTTCTTGTAGCTTTTCTTCCAGGTTATGAAACTCGGAAACCTTTTGCGCCAACCGAATGTCTATCTGGTGTTTATCTTCATTTAAACTATTTTTTTCCTTAACCAACTTATTAACATTTAATTCATTAAGCTGTTTTTCTTCAAGCAATAGTTTATTTCGAATTTCAAGCTCAGAAGTCACTTTTTCTAAACTGCTTTTGGTTAATAATTTGCCGATTATAAAACCAATTAACAAAGCCAAAATAAAAATAATTACACTAAAAATATACTGTTCCATAACCTAATTAAAATTTATAATTTGATATCCATTGGTTTGATATTCAACCAAAGCCGTTAAAGCCGACAAAGCCAATTTTACGTCAGTTGATTTATCATTTAGCAAATATCCGCCGGCAAAATAGGATTGGCCACATACATATAATTCAACATTGGCATTTTTTAATTTTTGAATTAATTCGCTGTTCGGATTGTTGGTTTCAAATTTATTTTTATAGGCGTAATTGCTTAATGCACTTTTTGTGGCCGCTCCGTGCAAAATAACGGCAACCTTCATATTTTCCTTTAAAACCCCTTGTTGTGCATGCATATTTAAAAAACGCGCAACAGTGTTCAGCAGCGGATTTATTGTGTCTTCTTTTGAATTATCCGTATAAATATCAAAAATGACTTTATATTCAGTATTTATATTTAGCCGTAAATCGGCATTTTCAATTAAATACGCTTTTCCGAATCCGTCAATTATAGGACCTGTTTTTGCATTAGGTGTTTGCGCATATAAAAATAAATTTGG
>JACUUQ010000085.1 GCA_014859175.1 Lutibacter sp.
ATTTAAAAATCGTCATCAAAACCATCAGCACCATTTTATTTTTTAGGGGAACTTAAATTATTTGTATATAATCAGTACTTAGAGTGCCTAAAGTTTGGAGTACTTAAAGTTAAAAAAAGGAGTTCTTAGCAATTTAAAGAAGTCTCAATAATATGATAATCAACCTTTTTTGAAAAAAGACTCAATAAATGTATTGTTTTAAATTTGTTGTTAAGCTCAATTCAAAAGAACTCTAGGCACTTTAGGCACTCCAAACTCTAGGCACTTAATAGTTTCAATATCAAATACCCTAATAAATCCTTAAAACTCACTGGTAAAGTGCAATTTTACGTTCGGATATTTATCCTGTGTCATTTGTATGGAAAACGCGGAGTCGGCCAAAAACACCAATTGTCCTTGTTTATCGTGCGCCAAATAGCGTTGCTTTACGCGTTTAAACTCTTTGAATTCTTCGCTTTTCGGATCTTTGGGATCTACCCAGCAGGCCTTGTGTACGTGTAAATTTTCGTAACTGCATTTTGCGCCGTACTCATGTTCCAGTCGGTGCTGTATCACTTCGTATTGCAATGCGCCAACTGTCCCAATAACTTTGCGGCCATTCAACTCCAAGGTAAATAACTGCGCTACGCCTTCGTCCATCAATTGGTCCAGTCCTTTAAACAATTGTTTCGATTTCAACGGATCGGCATTGTTTACATAACGGAAATGTTCAGGAGAGAAACTAGGAACGCCTTTAAAGTTTAGCACTTCGCCTTCGGTTAAGGTATCGCCGATTTTAAAATGACCCGTATCTGGAAGCCCCACAATGTCGCCAGGAAATGATTCTTCAATAATTTCCTTTTTTTCTGCAAAAAAGGCATTCGGACTCGAAAATTTGAATTTTTTGTTCAATCTAACGTGCAAATAAGGCGCATTTCTTTTGAAGGTACCCGACACAATTTTAACGAAAGCCAGGCGGGTTCGGTGATTGGGATCCATATTGGCGTGGATTTTAAACACAAATCCGGTCATTGTTTCTTCCTTGGAATCCACCAAACGGGTATCGGACATTTTTGGCTGTGGCGATGGTGCAATTTCAATAAAACAGTCAAGCAGTTCTTTCACCCCAAAATTGTTTAAGGCCGAACCAAAAAACACAGGCTGCAGATTGCCTTTTAAATAAGCTTCTTTTTCAAAATCAGGATATACTTCCCTTAAAATCTCCAATTCTTCGCGAAGCGTATTTGCTGCTTTTTCGCCTATAATCTTATCAAGTTCAGGCGTGGAAATATCGGTCAATTCAATTCCTTTGGAAACAGTTTGCTTATGGTCGCCCGAATACAGGTTTATTTTCTTTTCATAAATATTGTAAATCCCTTTAAAATCGTAGCCCATTCCAATGGGAAAACTCAACGGCGTAACGGTCAGTCCCAGTTTTTGTTCCACTTCATCCAGCAAATCGAAAGCGTCTTTTCCCTCGCGATCCATTTTATTGATAAACACAATGATGGGAATTTTGCGCATTCTGCACACTTCCACCAGTTTTTCGGTTTGTTCTTCAACCCCTTTTGCCACGTCAATCACCACAATAACGCTGTCAACTGCCGTCAAAGTCCTAAAAGTGTCTTCTGCAAAATCCTTATGCCCGGGCGTGTCTAAAATATTTATTTTTTTGCCTTTATAGTTAAAAGCCAATACAGATGTGGCCACAGAAATTCCTCTTTGGCGTTCAATTTCCATAAAATCGGAAGTGGCGCCTTTCTTTATTTTGTTGCTTTTCACGGCTCCGGCCTCTTGTATGGCTCCCCCAAACAGCAATAATTTCTCGGTCAGGGTGGTTTTCCCCGCATCAGGGTGTGAAATAATTCCAAAGGTGCGTCTGCGTTGTATTTCTTCTAAAAAAGTCATCACTAAAATTTTGAGGTGCAAATATATGGCTATTTATACGAATTGCCAATTAGAATTTACAGGCAACAAAGCTCTGATTTTGGCAGATTAAAAATTAAATTTTGGGCTTGCCGACCCTTTTGGTGGGCGTTCCCTTGCGGGCGTGCTTTACGTTACAATCTTTTTGCGGTTAAAAAACCGAAAAAAGTATTTTCACTTCAATCACTAACGCGAATTGATTTACGATATATGATTTACGATTTTAGAATTAAAAATATCAAATTCGGTCAACGTTATTTAGGCATCGACAAATCGTCAAAGATTTAATCCCTTATTTTATCCAGTAAATTGTTAAGTTGCGTCACTTCTTCCAGCGATAATTGCTGCATTTTTTTGTCGAGTTCCTTTTCTTGTGCATCAATTTTTAACAAGATATCAAGTCCAAGCTGACTAATTTGAATGTCTTTTTGCCTTCTGTCCAGTTTGCACTCTTTTCTTACAACCAGCTTTTTGGCCAGCATTCTGTCAACCACCCTGCTGATGTCCGAGTTTTTGTCGAGCATCCTTTCTTTCAGCAAACCAATGCTTGAGGCGGCCGGCTGTTGTCCCCTTAAAATGCGAAGCACATTAAATTGTGTAGGCGACAAGTCGAGCGGTTTGAGTATTTCAATCAATTGTTCCGACAGATAGTTGTTTGTAAAATGAATATTTACCCTGGCTTTCTGATACTCATTGTTAAAGTTGCTTTTTATTTCGTCCTGAATTTTCATGCGCTGTAAAATTTGCGTAAAAGTACAAAAAAGAGGGCATGAAAATCAAGTCCTCTTTTTTGTGTGTAATTAAATTTTTGCCAATTCCACTTTGGCGGTAATGGTCACTTCTTCGCCAATCATCAAGCTTCCGGCTTCCAAAATGGAGTTATACTTAAGGCCAAAATCGGTTCTGTTAATTACGCCTGTAACTTTCAATCCGGCTTTGGTATTTCCCCAAGGATCTTTAGTGGTGCCACCATAAGTCATCGCCAAAGTAATTTCTTTGGTTACGCCGTGCAAGGATAATTTTCCTTTTAAATTGTATTTATTTGTGCCTGTTTTTGTAACTGAAGTGCTCACAAAAGTCATTTTTGGATACTTTTCTGTCTCAAAAAAGTCGGCGCCTCTTAAATGCTCATCTCTTTTTGCATTGTCGGTATTCACGCTGTTTACATCAACCGTAAAGTTGATTTTAGCGTCGGAAAAGTCTTCTTTTGTTGTGATTACGGAACCTTCATAGGTTGAAAAGATGCCTTCAACTTCAGAAATTACCATATGGTTCACGGCAAATCGAATTGAGGAATGTGATGCGTCAATGTTCCATTTCGATTGGGCGCTTATTAACGTAATGCTAAATAAGGCAACTAGGATGCTTAATTTTTTCATGATTTAGTTTTGTTTATATTGTTTATTAATTAAAGCACAAATATATGTCAAAACAATATATGTTGCAACATATATTGTAAAATATTTTTTATTATTTTAGTAAAAATATTTTATAATATTGATATTCAATGATTTATGTTTATAAAATTAAATTTTATTTATCTTATAAAAAGTGTAAATTTGCAGTAATTAAAAAGTGTATGCAGGAAGAACAAGTCATATTGGTAAACGAGCAGGACGAGAAAATTGGGTTAATGCCTAAAATGGAGGCGCATGAAAAAGCGGTGCTTCACAGGGCATTTTCAGTATTCGTGTTCAATGATAAAAATGAATTGCTGTTGCAGCAACGCGCAGCACATAAATACCATTCGCCATTATTGTGGACAAATACCTGTTGCAGCCACCAGCGCGACGGGGAAGGAAATATTGAAGCCGGTAAACGACGCTTGAATGAAGAAATGGGTTTTGTGTGCGAGTTGAAAGAAGTGACCTGGTTTATTTACAAGGCGCCGTTCGACAATGGGCTGACAGAACATGAACTGGACCATATTATGATTGGTTACCATAATGAAAATCCGATATTGAATAGGGAAGAAGTTGAAAATTTTAAATGGATGACCATTGAAGAAGTGCAAAAGGATATGGAAAATCATCCTGAAATTTATACCGAATGGTTTAAAATTATTTTTCAGAAATATTATAGTTTTATCAGCCATTAAAAAAATAGTATGCAAGTAACCGTCAACAGAAAAGCACATTTTAACGCTGCGCACCGATTGTATAATGCCGATTGGACGGATGCGAGAAACGCAACTGTATTTGGTAAATGCGCGAATCCGCATTATCACGGACATAATTATGAGCTCATTGTTTCTGTGAAGGGTGAAATTCATCCGGAAACCGGTTTTGTGATGGATATGAAAGTTTTAAAAAACCTGATCGAAACGGAAATCGAAGAACAATTCGACCATAAAAATTTGAACGAAGAAGTCCCTGAATTTAAATCATTAAACCCAACCGCAGAAAATATTGCCGTGATTATCTGGAACAAACTGCGCTCAAAAATCGACACAAATCTGGCGCTTTCCATCACACTTTATGAAACACCAAGAAATTTTGTGACTTATTCAGGGGAATAGGCCCCCTAACCCCCGAAGGGGGACAGAGCGTAAAGAAAACAGCTGGTAGCTGTTTTTAGCGATAGGGCCAGCTGGCGCGAGGGCACGTAAAGAAAACAGCTGGTAGCTGTTTTTAGCGATAGGGCCAGCTGGCGCGAGGGCAGTGAAAAGCTCAAAGCTCAAAGGTGAAAGCAAGAAGTTAAAAGTTCAACTGATTAGCCAGCCTTTCATAAATCAAAAATCGTAAATCAAAAAAGCTTTAGCAGCTATCCATGATAACATTGCTAAAGCTTTTTTCTATTTAGATTCTTTTTTATTTACCTTCTTTTTTACAGGTGTTAATTCCGAAAATTGTATAAAGCGGACAAAAACTTACCAAGCTCGTCAGTAAGAAAATTAACGCAAAAGCCAAAAGCACCAAGGCTAGCGTGCCTCCTATGATATCTAAATAATATAAAACCGCTATCACGACAGCAATTAAAACGCGAATCAATTTGTCGGTTGAACCCATGTTTTTTTTCATTATTTCACTTTTTTAAGATTAACAATGAATAAAGATAGCAAAATATTACGATTCCTTTTTATTTTTATTCAATTCATCCTGCAACCTTCTCATCGCTTTTTGTTCTCTTTCCAAGGCTTTTTCTTTATAAATTGCAAATTCCTCCTCAGCCTGTTTTAGTGCCAGTTTGCTTTGTGTAGTGATGGTATTGCTTTGTTTAAATTTGGTGATGAAAAACAGCAGCGCTCCAATTAACCCGACAACAATTGAAAAAAACAGTGTTTTAAAAGTGGTTTTTTCAAACTGAATGCCAAAAAGCGAAATGCTTTCTTTTTCAGCTTTTAAGTCGGCAATCACAGTTTCTGTTTCAGCCAGCTTAATATTTAAACTGTCAATCAATTTCTTTTGAGAATTTATGGTGTTGGAATTGTCCAAAAGCTTCTTTTTTGAAGCCATAATTGAATCAATAACGTTCGATTTTAGTTTAAGCAGCCAGGTTGCCTTCACTACTTTATAATCCTGATAATTATTTGATTCATCAACAATATATTCAAATTGATTTTTTACGGATCCGGTATCAATAAATTTTTTGGTGCTTTGGCTAAAAATGTTTGTTGTTATAAATAATACGGTCATTACCGTGATTGTTAATTTATCCATGAGTTAAATTTCTTTTGGTTTCATAACGAAGTGAAAAACTACTTATTGTTATTATAATAGACTTCCAGTTCATTTAAATACCATTGTTTTTTATTTTCTTCCAACAAAGAATATTGAAAAGAATTTTTTGCCAATTGGAACAGCTCATATTTAGAAAGGTTTAAAGCCTCCTGAATGGCCTCATAATTTTTATTTACCTGTCCGCCAAAATAAGCGGGATCGTCAGAATTTACGGTAACCTTCAATCCTAAGTCCATCATTTTTTTTAACGGATGATTTTTTAAATCATCCACCACCTGAAGCGCCGTATTGGAAAGCGGGCAAACCGTTAAGGCAATATCGCGATTGATGATTTCCTGCACCAAAATTTCATCCTGCAACGAATTGTTTCCGTGGTCGATGCGTTTGATGCCCAAAATATCGATGGCTTCCCAAACATAAGCGGCAGCACCTTCTTCACCGGCATGAGCCAATGGAATGTAACCTTCTTTTACGGAGGCTTCAAAAACATTTTTAAATTTTGAAGGCGGATTTCCTTTTTCCGAAGAATCCAATCCAACGGCTTTAATTTTAGCTTTAAAAGGAAGGGATTGTTTTAATGTTTTAAAAGCTTCCTCTTCGCTTAGATGGCGCAAATAACTCATAATCAATAATGAAGAAACACCTAAATTCTTTTTTGCATCATCACATGCTTTTGAAATGCCGTTGATGACCGTTTCAAAAGCAATGCCACGATCGGTATGCGTTTGCGGATCGAACATAATTTCTGTATGCCGCACATGTTGGTCAGCGCATTTTTTCAGATAGCTGTATGTCAAATCGTAAAAATCCTGTTCGGTGACCAAAACGCCGGCACCCTGATAATAAATATTTAAAAAATCCTGCAAACAGTTGAATTTATAAGCTTCTTCAATCTCTTTTACAGAATTATAGGGAATTTTAATTTGGTTTCTTTGGGCTATTTTAAACATCAGTTCCGGCTCAAAAGAACCTTCAATGTGTAAATGCAATTCAGCCTTGGGTAAATTTGCTATAAATGTTTTCATCTTGCAAATTTACATAAATGAATATTTTTAACGGATTTTTGTTTAAAAATTTATGATGAATTAATTGGGCACTAATTTTTTGTTAAAGTTGAATTTATTTTTAAAATGGTCACAAAAGCAGGTTAAAGAAGATAGCAGGACAAGAAAAATTTTAAAGGCAAGCTAACAAAAATAAAAAATTTATGTTAAAAAATAAAGATTATTTAAATTAATGATATGATAATAACGCATTTTCTTGTAAATTTGCAGTCAAAATAAACCAATAAAAATTTTATGGCAAGTATTAAAAATTTAAAAAAGGATATTAATTACGTTCTGGGAGATATTATTGAAGCGTGTTATACTTGGGAATTGTACAATCCTAAAGCAGGTTCAGCAGGCACAGAAGCAATTATAGATGAAGCAATTGAATCATTTGATGTTTTAATTGAGAAAGTGAATGTTAAAAAAATTGAGGACAAAAAAGCTTATTTTAAGGCTATCAATTTAGAATTGGAAAAAACAGCCCACGATTTAATTGAAAAAGTTAATAAACTTTAATTTTTATTTAACATTTTTTAGGGGTGTTTTTTGTTAATAATGGAATTTATTGCGTAAATTCACACAATAATTAACCGAATAAAAAGTTCTTTAATTACCAACTAAAAACCTATTAACTTATGGCAAGAGCAATGTTTGAGTACACCAAAACCATACTCGAAAAAGTCAGCTTTAATAAAGAGTTATTTAAAAAAGAATTGGAAAAAGCAGTAAACAGATTATTACCCTATGAAATAAAAGAATTGTATTATTGGCTAAAGGAGTTTACGCTTAACAAACCGGAACTTCAATTGTGTTTGGTATTAGTGGAAAATAAAAAAAGGAGCTTTTAGGCTTCTTTTTTTTGTGGCAACGGACTAATTATTTGAACGTCGTTAAAGGCGATTACACCTCTTATTACGCTGTCTATCAAGTTTTTAAGCGTTTCGATTAATTGTATTTTTAATTGGGACTTATGGTAAATCAGGCTTATTTCCCTAGCCGGCACCGGTGCATTAAAAGGACGTAAATACTTTGTGTCTTTGTCGGCCAAGTCCAACGTTTGTAAATATGGCAACAAAGTCATACCCAAATTTTCTTTGGCCAATTTTATCAAGGTGTCAAAACTGCCGCTCTGAATTTGGAAATGCTGATTTTTATAACCAATGGCACTGCATAAATTGATGATGTTTTCTTTAAAACAATGGCCGTCTTCCAATAACAAAATATCTTCAATCTGTAACTCTTCCACAGCAATGGTCTTGTTATTAAACAGGCGATGGTCGGATGGCACAAATCCAACAAAAGGCTCATAATATAAAACGCGCTCCATAATCTGGTCATTTTCCAGTGGTGTGGCCGCAATCGCAACATCAATATGGCCATCGACCAATTTTTTGACGAGTTCTTCTGTGGTAATTTCTTCAATGATCAGGTTTACTTTCGGATATTTTTTAATAAATGTTTTTAAAAACAACGGCAACAGGGTAGGCATGACGGTTGGAATAACCCCCAACCTAAAATCGCCTCCGATAAATCCTTTTTGCTGGTCTATAATGTCATTGATTCGGTTGCTTTCACTCACAATGATTTTAGCCTGTTCAATAATTTTTTTGCCAACTTCGGTAAGCTGGATGGGTTTTTTGTTTCTGTTAAAAATCTGCGTGTCAAATTCCTCTTCCAGTTTTTGTATCTGCATGCTCAAAGTGGGCTGTGTAACAAAGCAATGTTTGGATGCAATCGTGAAATTTTTGTATTCGGCCACAGCCAAAACATATTTTAATTGAGTTATTGTCATACTATCAATATTTGTGATAAAGATATTAAAACTATCAATAAAGATTATGTTTAGGACGCATTATTTTTGTGGAAATTTGTATGATTAAAATTGGAATCAATTAAAAAATGATGAATATGAATACAACAAGTATTGGATTAGACAAAGAAAAAGCTAAAAATTTAACCATCGGTTTAAACAGTTTATTGGCAAACTTTCAAGTGTATTATCAAAATTTAAGAGGATTGCATTGGAATATTAAAGGAAAATCTTTTTTTGAATTGCACGTTAAATATGAAGAGTTTTATACCGATTCACAAATTAAAATAGATTTAATAGCCGAGCGTATCCTGACATTGGGCGGAACGCCCTTGCATACCTTTGAGGAATATACTGAATTATCTAAAGTTACAGTAGGTAAAAATATCACTGCAGGCGTTGATGGCGTTCAATTGGTGGTAAATTCTTTAACAGAACTTTTATTGATTGAGAGAAATATTTTAAATGAATCTGCCGAAGCCAATGATGAAGGAACCAATGCCATGATGAGCGATTTTATTGCAGAACAGGAAAAAACAATGTGGATGCTGAATGCCTGGCTGAATTAAAGCCGAAAGCTGAAAGCTGAAAGCTCAAAGAGAAAAGTTCAAAGCGAAAAGCTGAAAGCTCAGTTTAAAAAGTTTAAAAACAGTAATAAATTTAAACAAAAATGCAGCATTTCAATTTATTGAAATGCTGCATTTTTTAATAAATATCCCAAAATGTTCTTTTTTTGTCCAATTCTTCTTCCTGTTTTTTATACTCTTCCACGGAAATAACCTTTAAAAACGAAGGATGTTGTTCAATGCCAAACTCAATTTTTTTTATAATTTCATCAACGGTATCGTTTTCGTAATCAATTTCAATGGGCTTTTTAATTACCATAGATTGCAGCACATTTCGTTTTTTGATGAGCAGGCCTTTCTTATCGTACGCTCTTCTGAAACCGTCTATAACAATCGGAATCACAACGGGTTTACAGGTTTTTATAATGTGCGCTGTGCCGCGTCTGATTGGTTTAAAGGGTTTGGTGGTTCCCTGCGGAAAGGTGATAACCCAGCCATCGTCCAAGGCTTTTTTAATATTGCTGATGTCCGACATTTTTACCTGGCGGTTTACATTTTCTCCGGCACTTCTCCAGGTTCTGTCTATAGAAACTGAACCCACATAGGCGAATATTTTTGGCAGCAAACCCGATTTCATAGTCTCGGCAGCGGCAACATAATAGATATTTAATTTCGGATTCCAGATATAACCAATATTCTCCAAAGAATCTACCCTTCCTTTTAAAGCGGCGTTAAAAACGTGATACATCGCGGCAACATCCGCAAAATAGGTTTGATGGTTGGAAACAAACAATACATTTTTAGGCGGAAGTTCTCTTATGATTTCAGACCCTTCAATTTTTAGCTGGTTGAATCGTCGATACCGTCCGTGAGAAACAACTCCAATAATTCTTACGAGCCATCTTTTTACAAATAAGATATGGCCAAAAGGATTTCTTTTAAAAATTGGCATGAAATTGATTGTTTTTTATGTAGCACAAACTTAATAAAAAATAAATTAAATTTCTTTTAATAACACTTTGATTTCATTCAACATCATGGCAGTTGCGCCCCAAACCATAAAATTGCTTAGATTAAAACAAGGAACGGGAATATTTTCGGCATAGGAAGTGGTCACAACAGCGGTTGAAAAAGCGCTTTCGCTCAACAGATCTTTTAGCAATACATCAATATTTTCTTCGACTTCCTCATTTTTTATCAGGGTGGGCGTATAATCGAGCAATCCTAAAAATGGCGTGACCATAAAATTGCTGGGCGGGATAAAAACATTGGTCATTTGTTTAAAAATATACACATCATCGGGGCAAATCCCAACTTCTTCCTTCGCTTCCCGCAGGGCCGTATTTACCAAAGAAACATCAGCACTGTCGAATTTTCCTCCCGGAAAACTTATTTGTGATGCGTGCACGCCGCTATAGTTTGCGCGTAAGGTCAGCAAAAAGCAAGTATCACCTTGTGTATTCGGGTAAAAAAGCGCCAATACCGCCGCTTTTTTTGCTTGCGTAGCCACTAAAAATTCTTCCGTATATTTTTCCCTGAATTTTGGCGCCAATTCAAACTGTGCATCCAATCCGCCTAACGGCAGTTTACTCAGCTTTAAAAGGTTTTTTTTGAAGTCGGAAAATTCCATTAGTTTTTCGAATAAAAAGTAGGTAAAGACAAATGATATTTCACGGCAACCAGCCTTATGCCAATAACTATTAATGATGTTAAAACATAGGATATATTTTGGTCAACATTAAAATTGTATAAAATAATAAAGGTGATTGATCCAAAAATACAAGCTGTGGCATAAATTTCTTTTCTGAAAAGAATGGGTACATCATTGCACAAGATATCGCGTATTACACCCCCAAAACAAGCCGTCATTGTCCCCAAAGCTATTGAAATAATGGGGTGAAAATTAGCGTTAATGCCAATTTCTGTTCCGGTTATGGTGAAAATTCCCAAACCGATTGTGTCAAACAGAAAAAGTGATTTGTGCAAATATTTCAATTTTTTTCGAAATATGATAGCGACAATAACAGCGAAACCTATTAAAAAAATATACGAAATGTCGTTCATCCAGATAACGGGTTGCCTACCTATTAAAACATCTCGCAATGTGCCTCCTCCAACTGCAGTGACGAATGCAATAATGAAAACGCCAAAGGGATCCATTCTTTTGTTAATGGCAACAAGCGCGCCTGAAATGGCAAATGCAATGGTGCCCAATATGTCCAATACGTAAAAAACTGTCATGAATGATGGTTTGTGAAAAGGTCCGTAAATTTATAATATTTTCAATTAAATTAAAGAATTGATTAAAATAAAATGAACCAAAAAACCTTATTTAACTTATTATATGAATAGAGGCTTAAATTCTATTA
>JACUUQ010000086.1 GCA_014859175.1 Lutibacter sp.
CTAAATAATTATGAAAATTATTAAAAAAGCACAATCTGGGTCATTTGAGTCGAGTGATATTATCGTTTTAATTGAACCTGTTCCTAAAAATTCAGGACGGAATATTGAAATGGACACGACTGTTATGTTAGAATATGGAGACAGTATAAAACAACTCATTTTAAATAAACTAGATGAATACTCAATCAATGATATTCATTTAATTGTAAAAGATAAAGGAGCGTTAGAGCCAACTATCAACGCCAGGCTGGAAACTGCTATTTTAAGGGCTTGTGATTTACAAAAAGGAACACTGATATAATAAATAGCATTCTTAATTTATTAGGTAATAATGCTGCGAAACAAAATTTATTGTGAAAAAAAAACGAAGAACAATGCTATATATCCCTGGAAACAATCCAGCGATGTTACAACAAGGAGGAATCTACGGTGCCGATAGCTTATTATTGGATTTAGAAGATGCTGTTGCTTTAAATCAAAAAGATGCCGCCAGAATTTTAGTGAGAAACATGCTGCAAACCATCAATTTTTATAATACTGAAGTATGCGTAAGAATTAACCATTTAGACACTCCCTTTGGCCTACAGGATTTAGAAGAAATAGTGCCGCTTCAACCCGATGCAATCCGATATCCAAAAACCGAAACGTTGGAAGAATTGGCAAAACTTATTGAAATTATTGAAGCTATAGAAGATAAACACAACCTTCCGCATGATAAAATGACCATTCATGCAATGATAGAAACTGCGCTTGGCGTTCAAAACGTTTTTGAAATCGCCAAATTTTCAAAACGGGTAGATGCTATCACTATTGGTGGTCAAGATTTAACTGCCGATATGAATATTAAAAGCACCAAAGATGGATCAGGAATAGATTTAGCCCGAAAAATGATTATTATGGCTGCAAAAGCGAATAAAATTGACGCTATTGATACTGTTTTTGTTGATATTAATGATGAAGATGGCTTGCGTTTAGAAACCGAATATGCCAAACAAATTGGGTTCACAGGTAAAGCGGTAATTAATCCCAGACAAATTGATATTATCCACGAAGTTTATATGCCATCAGATGAAGAAATTCGAAAAGCATATAGCATATTATTAGAATTCAAGAAGAATAAAATAGCAGGGATTGGTGTTTTTGCAATTGATGGAAAAATGGTGGATGCACCTGTAATGACTCGTGCAAAACAAGTTCTGGAATTGGCTAATATTGATTTTGATTCAATTTAAATTATAAACTAATGAAGAATGTAATTGGTAGAGAAGTTCCGGAATATATTGAAGGAATAGGAAAAACAGATATGTTTATTGGTGCTTGGGAAAAACTTAAAAAAGGCTGGATGGATGAGGTAACTATTCCTCCACCAAATAAAGCGAAATTGCCTCACCAAAGCAAAATTTGTTTAACTTTAGAAGAAGCAATTGCTAAAACTTCACCTAAAAACGGAATGACAATTTCTTTCCACCATCATCTTCGCAATGGAGATAATATATTGGTAAGATCTCTTGATGTGTTGGCAAACATGGGTATTAAAAATATTACTTTGGCCTGTTCCTCATTAAATGAAGTTCACAACCCTATAGTTAAATACCTAATAGACGGTACTATAACCAAAATATGGTCATCTGGAATTCGTGGTGATATTGGAAAAGCAATTTCCGAAGGTGTTTTAGATATTCCGGTTACCATTCATTCACATGGCGGAAGAGTACGAGCGATACACACAGGAAAAATTAATTTAGATTTAGCAATAATTGCTGCTTCTGCAGCCGATGAAGAAGGAAATGCAACAGGGTCACATGGAAAATCAGCTTTTGGATCACTAGGATATGCCAGCATTGACACGCGCTACTCAAAACAAGTAATTGTTGTTACTGATAATATGGTTGAATATCCTTGTATTCCTATTTCAATCACACAAAATTTTGTTGATTATGTTGTTGAAGTTGAGTCAATCGGTGATGCTTCAAAAATTGCTACCGGAAGTACACGTGTCACTAAAACTCCAATTGATTTAAGAATTGCAAAACTTGCGGCCGATGTTATAGAACATTCCGGTTTATTTAAACAAGGATTTTCTTTTCAAGTTGGTGCTGGTGGAGCATCGTTGGCTGTAGCAAAGTTTATTCGTGAAAAAATGAAAAAAGCCGAAATAAAAGGCAGTTTCATTTTAGGAGGTGTAACTTCTTATGTTGTTGACATGTTGAATGAGGGCTTGTTTAAAACTATTTTTGATGTGCAATCATTTGATGCCGCAGTTTCAAGTTCTCTGATGAAAAACAGCAACCATATTGAAATACCGGCTGCGCTGTATGCTAACCCATTTAATTGTGGTTGTATGACTAATAAATTGGATATTGTTGTTTTGGGTGCCTTGGAAATTGATTTGGATTTTAACGTAAACGTTATTACAGGTTCTGATGGATCCATAAGGGGTGCTTCTGGCGGACATAGCGATACGGCATCAGGAGCCAATCTCACAATTGTTGTTTGTCCATCATTCCGTGGCCGACTTCCAATCGTAAAAAAAACAATTAATACTGTTGTCACCCCTGGTGAAACAGTTGATGTATTGGTCACCGAAAGAGGAATATGCGTAAATCCTTTGAGGCCAGAATTAGAAGAAAACTTAAAAAATGCAGGACTTAATGTACGCAACATACAAGCCTTGCAAGAAGAGGTTGAAGCTATTGTTGGTAAAGGAAAAGAAGTTGAATACACCAATAAAATTGTAGCACTTATTGAATATCGTGATGGAACGATAATTGATGTTGTTCGTCAAGTAAAACATCATGCCTAATTCAAATCAAATTTTAAATGACATACTTGATGCTCGCGAAAAACGAGCATCTCTGCGTTCAAAATTTGTAAATAACGAACGTTGCACTTTAAGCCTTTCTTTAAATATCGCCGGATACCCTAAAAGTAACCCATTACTTTTGTCGTTTTTTAATGATGTACTAAGTGAATTAAATGATTATTTGCAAGCGAACAGAATTGAAGTTGAAATTGCAGATGAGCTTAAAATTACCGATGAAGCCGGCGATTTTTTTATCGTTCCTTTTTTAAGTTCATTAAACGATGTGGAAAAACTCAAGAAATTAACCGAAACTTTTGAATCAACTCATATTTTAGGGAGGTTAATTGATATTGATATTTTTAATGAGAAAGGAATGCCTATCAGTTCGGGTAAAAAGAAACTGTGTTATTTCTGCGGCGAATTTTCGGCTGTCTCTTGTATGCGAAATAAAAGACATTCGTATAAAGATATTAGAAAAAAACTAAGTGATGAAATCTCACAATATTTAGAAAATAAACGTAAAGAATTGGTTGTTAATAAATTAACTTCTTATGCAACCAAAGCAATTCTTTATGAAATTTCCTTAAGCCCAAAGCCTGGACTGGTTAGTTACGAAAATTCGGGTGCTCATACTGACATGAATTTTTTCACTTTTTTAAATTCTTCAGCTTCATTAACGCCTTTTTTTAAAGAATTCTGTTTATTGGGCTATCAATATTCAGGAAAATATGAAGCTGTTTTAGGTCAAATACGCCAAATTGGTTTGCGTGCAGAAAAAGCAATGTTTAAAGCAACCAATGACATTAATACACATAAAGGAATTATTTTTGTTTTTGGGATTGCGCTATTTTCAATAGCCAAACTTGTATCTGAAAAAGAAGGTTATCATGATAATGGTTTCAGGCTAATTACGAAAAAAATATGTAAAGGAATTGTTGCCAATGAACTTTTATCAACCAGTAAAAAGGCCATAACTCATGGTGAAAAAGTATATGAAAAATATAGCATGATTGGCGCTGGCGTTAGAAAAGAGGCAGAAGATGGATTTCCCAGTATATTTCAAAAAGCTTTAAAGCCATTCGATACATCATTAAATATCTTTTCCTATAATAATCAAAATGAAATTCAACAAATTTTACAAACCGCTTTATTACAAATTATGAGTGTTAATAATGACAGTAATATTTTGTACAGAAGCAATTTAGATACACTTAAACAATTTCAAAAATTAGCTAAAGATGCTATAAATAATAACGATGCATATTATAAATTATGCAATTTTTGCATAGAAAAAAATATATCTCCAGGTGGCTCTGCTGATTTATTATCGGTTTCCCTTTTATTATATTTTGTAAAAACTGAACAACTATGACCTTTGAAAATACGGATTTTAGACAAGAATTACTAAATCCTGAAAACCCTTTGGATGTAAAATTTTTAAATACTTTTTTAAAGTCTTTAGGTTTTGATTATAAAAAAGAAGATGTTGATACAACAATGATAATTTATAACCTAAATCACGAAATAATTGGTACCGGATCCTTAAAGAAAAATGTCTTAAAATATGTAGTGGTTGCTCATGATTTTAGAGAAACTTCAGCCTTTCCGCAAATAGTTACTTATTTATCTAATAAAGCATTAGAAAATCATAAACAGTGTTTTGTTTATACAAAACCAGAAACCGCGAAGCTTTTTCAGGCATTGGGATATTCACTAATAACCACAGCAGAACCTTTATTTGCTGTTTTAGAATTTGGTTACGAATCTATTAAAGATTATCAGCATCATTTACTGCTAAATAAAATTAAAACTTCAACCAATAATATAGCCGCGGTTGTTGTTAATTGTAATCCATTTACAATTGGGCATCGTTACTTGATAGAAAAAGCGTCGCAAGAGAATGAAATTGTTTATCTTTTTGTGGTAAGTGAAAACTTATCGGCATTTCCCTTTGAAATACGGTGGAAACTTATAGATGAAGGCATTGCACATCTTAAAAATGTTAAAATGATCGCTACCGGACCTTATATGATATCTGGAGCAATTTTCCCCAATTACTTTTTAAAAAATGAATCTTGGAATTTTGTTTCAGAAAAACAAGCTGAAATGGATGTGAAAATATTCGCTGACTATATTGCACCAATTTTAGAAATTAAAAAACGCTATGTAGGCAGCGAAAAATACTGTAAAACAACAGCAGCCTACAATGCGGCTATGCATAAAATTTTACCGGAACATGGTATTAAAGTAATTGAATATGAACGAATTTCAGCAGAAATAAATGACAAAAAAAACTATGTTAGCGCATCAAAAGTAAGAGAAGCAATTAGGCAAGATAAGTTATATGAAGTACTAAGTTTATTGCCTAAAAGTACAAAAGAATTCTTATTATCCGAAAAATCTGCAAAAATTAAACTTAAAATAATACAGGGATCCGGTAGACATTAATTATAATTATTCTTTAAGCATCCCTATATGCGGAATGTCATCTTCTAAATAACCTTCGCCAACCTGAACAAATCCGTGCGATTCGTAAAATTTTTTCAAATACAGTTGTGCCGATATTTTTATGGAAGTTTCTTTAAAAAAAGTTTCAACAGCATCCATTGAATGTTGAAATATGATGTGCCCATAACCAAATTTACGTTCGTTGGCAGCAACCACAACGCGGCCAATACTTGCTTTTTCAAAATAATCACCCGGTTTAAAAATTCGGCAATAAGCCACAATTTTATCGTTTTTGAATCCGATGACATGCAACGCTTTTTCATCTTTTCCGTCGATATCCTGATACACGCAATTTTGTTCGACCACAAAAACTTCCGCACGCAATTGCAAAATATCATAAAGTTCTTTGGTTGATAATTCAGTAAAAGATTTTGTTAAAATAGTGCGCATTTTTTAGTCTTGGATTATAATGTCTTTAAGGTCGTTTCTTTTAAATTCGGGCTGTAAATTACAATGTTGTATATGAAATTTTTCGAACAGTAATTTTTCAACCGATTCGCAAACCAAATCAAAGTCAGATAATTTAATGTCACTTTCAAATTCTAAATGCGCTTCAAAATGACATTCGTGGTCGTTCAATTGCCAAATATGGATATGATGAATATTTTTTACGCCAGACACTTTTTGAACTTCATCAACAATTTCTTTTATTATTATGTGTTTAGGCGCAAAAAGCATCAATATTTTTAGGGAATCGATTAAAATTCGCCAGCTCATAAAAATTAAATAGACTGATATTATTAAAGTTAACAAGGCATCAATCCAATAAATCTGATAATATTTCATGAGCAAACCACCAATTAAAACAGCTACCGAGGTAAGCATATCCGACAATAAATGAAGATAGGCGCTTTTCATGTTCATGTTGCTTTTTGCGTCATTTTTTAGCAACAAAACACTAAATCCATTTACGGCAATTCCTAAAATTGCCAGCCATATCACCAAATCGCTTTGTATTTCCTTAACTTCATAAAAACGTTTAATGGCTTCAATTCCTAAAAAAACACCAATTACAATTAGTGACGCCGCATTAAAAAAAGCGGCAATCATTTCTGCCCTTTTATAGCCAAAAGTATATTCAAGCGTTTGCAATTTTTTGCGCGTAAGCAAATTAGCCGCGTAACTGATGATTAAGGAAACAACATCGGAAAAATTATGGACCGCATCAGAAATCAACGCTAAACTTCCAGAAACCAAGCCACCAATAATTTGGGCAACCGTAATTACAATGTTTAAAATAATAGATAAAAGTAAATTTTTGCCCGTTAATGTTGGGTGTTCATGATTATGGTTTTGGCCCATTTTTTAATTTAGATTTACGATTTTGCCCTTCGACTGCGCTCAGGGTGACGATTTTTGAATTACTTTTTAATAATTTACAAATTATTTTAACTTAAAACCTTAAACTTGAAACTTTCAAGTTAACAAGGTATTTTGTCAATTCTGGTTTGGTGGCGTCCGCCTTCAAAATCTGTTGATAAAAAAATATCCACAAAATCCAAAGCTTGTTCCGCGGTAATAAAACGTGCCGGAATGCTCAATACATTGGCATTGTTGTGGGCGCGGGCAAGTGCCACCAATTCATTGTTCCAGCAAAGCGCAGCCCTAATTCCTTGGTGTTTATTGGCTGCCATTTGAGCGCCGTTTCCGCTGCCGCAAATGGTGATCCCAAAATCTGCTTCACCGCTTTCAACCGCATTTGCCACTGGATGGATAGAATCTGGATAATCCATGCTCTCATCAGTGTCGGTTCCAAAGTTTAAAACTTTGTGTCCTTTTTTTTTCAGCAGTTTTATAATTTCAAATTTGTATTGTGTTCCTGCGTGATCGTTTCCTATTGCAATAGTCATAAGTCGTTTTTTTAATACATTATTAAGTTACAAAAGTACAAATTCACGGTTATTAACAGTGAAAAATAGTTTTGTTAATAGCATTTTTTAATTTATTGATTTACAACTGCTTTATCATAAAATCAAATTGTGAATAAGTAAAGGCTAAGATTTTAAAACTAATTTTTGAAATGTAATTTTAATGTTGTAATGCCAAAATTTATAATTGCCGTGCAACTTTTTTTATCTTTTTTTAAATTTAGTTTTGAACATTTTTTTAGCCTATTATGAACATTTTAAAATGAAATACTTATTAAAAAAAAGAAAAATAACGCAATTTTAAAGATTGTTTATAACCTATTTAAATTGATTGATTTTAAACATCTTAAAATTTAATAAGTTGTTTATATCTTTTGATAAATGACTTATAAAAATTAAAATAGATAAATTTATTACACTTATCAACACACTATTATAACCAACAATAATTTTAAAATTTTAAAAAAGTTTTTTTTAATAATATAAGTTGTTGATAACATTAAAAATTAAATTTTAACTGTCATTTTAATAATGTTTGGTGACAGTGAAACTACCTCAATAGTTTCTTTAGAGGAAAAATAGGCATTAATGCTTTTTATGGAAAAATAAATTCCCAGAAGTAGCAGCATCAAAAAGAAGAAACTAATTTTATATAACCTTTTCATAATTGTCGTTTTATATTTTAATAGACGAACAATTTTCACAAGTATTACATATTTTCTTAAGAAATTTTTAACAATTATTTTTTGGCACAATAAAATGCAATGCTTTAGGCAATATTTCAGCTTCAAAACTTCCTGTTCCAACCAATTCCCCATCAGCTTGTATAAAAGTTTTTTGGGAACTTAAAACACGTATTTTTAACTTTTTGGTTTTATGGTTTTTAACCAATTTATGCTTAGTGATATTTCCATTGAACAATCCGCCAATATTTCTTATGATCGTTAATAATGATATTTTATTAATGTGTGAAATGTCAAAAAGCCCGTCGGTTGTATTTGCATTTTGCGTAAGCTGCATTCCGCCGCCTGAATATTTGCAGATGCCGATTAAAAGCATCAATGTTTTTTCTTTAATTTCTATGTCGTTAAATTTAATTTCTAAATTGCTTCTTTCATAACTAGCGATGCTTAATAAAGCGCCTGTTAAATAAGCCAAAAATCCCAAATATTTAAATTTATTAACTTTATGCACCACATAACCGTCGAAACCAATGCCTGCTAAATTATTAAAATATATAGTTTCATTAGATTCATAAATCAATAATTTTCCAATGTCTTGTTTGATGGTAAATTCGGCTTTAATAATTTGAATTGCTTTTTTATGGTTATTGGGAATCTTATATGTTTTTACCCAATCATTTGCGGTTCCTACCGGAATTATTCCAAGTTTTATTGCTGAAATATTGGGCGGATTCAACTTTAAAATTCCGTTAACAATGGTGTGCAAGGTGCCGTCGCCACCAACGCAAATAAATTTTGTGATGCCTTGTTTCAATGCATTTTTAAGCAATGTTACCGAATGTTTTTTATGTTGGGTAAAAGCAAAATCAACATCGAATTGCTGCTTTTTCAATTCAGCATAAATAGGATTCCATTTCTTTTTGGCTGCGCCATTTCCCGAAGTCGGATTTACAATAACAAACCATTTAGCACCCATTATAGTTATCTATTTTTAAGTTTGAAAAATACAAATTGTTGTTAATATAACCTTGCAATAATCAGTTTAGGGTAAAAAATCGTACTTTTGGGGTAAATAAAAGTGAAATAAACAAATGTCGAAGAGAAAAAATTTCCATCAAAAGAAAGGAAACGAGGTTAAGGATCTAACCCAAAAAATTACAAAAATATTAAATCAGGCCCCTGGCACAAGTTTCAATTATCGCCAAATCTGTGCAAAATTGCAAATTACGGACGCTATAGGAAAAAGTCAGATTATAAAGAATTTAGAAGAATTAAAAGCACAAAAAAGTATTGACGAAAGCGAACCGGGAAAATATAAAATAGCGGCACTTTCTAGGTATTATACAGGCACTATTGATGCCACTTCAAACGGAAACGGGTATTTTATTTGCGAAGAATTTGACCACGATATTTATATTCCTGCCCGAAATTTAAATCGCGCACTACATAAAGATACCGTAAAAATTTATTTATATAACCGCAAAAAAAATAGCAAGGAAGAAGGTGATGTTGTTGAAATTATCACACGCGCCAAAACCGAATTTGTGGGCGTTTTGCAGTTGAGCAATAATTTCGGATTTGTAGTTCCAGATGATTTTAAAATGTATTCCGATATTTTTGTGCCGAAAAATAAGCTTAAAAATGCCCAACACGGCGAAAAAGTATTGGTAAAATTGGTTGATTGGCCAGAAAATTCTAAAAATCCTTTCGGCGAAGTTTTGGAAGTTTTAGGAATGCCAGGTGACCATGACACAGAAATACATTCCATACTTTTAGAATATGGCTTACCTTATAAGTTCGATGAAAAAGTGGAAAATGACGCCGCAAAATTGCCTTTTGAAATTACAGCAGATGAAATTGCCAAGCGCAGGGATATGCGAAAGGACCTAACTTTCACCATAGATCCGAAAGATGCCAAGGATTTTGATGATGCGTTGTCTTTCGAAATTTTGGAAAACGGCAATTACGAAATTGGAATCCATATTGCAGATGTTTCCCATTATTTGCTCGAAAACACTTTTTTGGATGATGAGGCTTACAGCCGGGCAACTTCGGTTTATTTGGTAGATCGCGTTGTGCCAATGCTTCCGGAAGTTTTGTCTAATGGCGTTTGTTCCTTGCGTCCAAATGAAGAAAAATTAACTTTTTCAGCCGTTTTCGAAATCAATGAAAAAGCCCACGTATTGAATGAATGGTTCGGCAGAACAGTCACTTATTCCAACCAGCGTTTTGCTTATGAAGAAGCGCAGGAAATAATTGAATCAGGAAAGGGATCAATTTCACAAGGAGTTTCCATAACAGGTGAGGCATATAATGTTACCCCGGAAATTGTTTCAGCAGTCTTAAAAATGGATAAATTGGCTAAAATTCTTCGCAAAAAAAGATTGCAGCAAGGTGCCATCACATTTGACAGGGCAGAAGTAAAATTTATTTTGGATGAAAATTCCGAACCAACAGGCGTTTATTTCAAAGAAGCCAAAGAAGCCAATAAATTGATTGAAGAATTTATGTTGCTGGCTAACCGAAAAGTTGCCGAATTTGTGGGCAGAAAAAATGGCGTACCCACCAAAAACACATTTATTTACAGGGTTCATGATGAACCAAATGTAGATAAATTGGCGGCGCTTCAAACCATTGTTAGCAAGTTTGGCTACACCAACAAAATTGACATGGCCAGCAAAGAATCTACCGCAGCTTCCTTAAATAAATTATTGAGTGACGTGAGCGGAAAAGGCGAGGCAAATATGATTGAAACCTTGGCCGTAAGAACCATGAGCAAGGCAGTTTATACCACAGACAATATTGGGCATTACGGATTGGCTTTCGATTATTACAGCCATTTTACTTCGCCAATAAGAAGATATCCCGATGTGATGACACATCGTTTATTGCAGCATTACTTAGCGGGCGGTAAATCTCCCAAAGCTGAAGGCTATGAAGAAAAATGCAAGCATTCTTCTGATCGTGAGCAACTTGCCACAAATGCAGAGCGCGATTCCATCAAGTATATGCAGGTAAAATATATGGAAAAGCACATGGATCAAGATTTTGAAGGTGTTATTTCTGGCGTTACAGAATGGGGAATTTATGTTGAAATTATTGAAAACGGTTGTGAAGGAATGTGCAGAATTCGTGAAATTACAGATGATTTTTATATTTTTGATGAAAAACAATATGCTTTGGTTGGACAATCATCAAACAATCTTTACCAGTTGGGCGACCAAGTTTTAATTAAAGTTAAACATACCGATTTAGAGCGTAAACATTTAGATTTTACCTTGCTGGAAAAGATTAATAAATAATTAACAAAAGAGGAACAATTTTTGTTTCCTATGTTGGTTATTAACAAAAATGATTATTAGATGAAACGAGCCATAACAAATTTTGATACACACAGCAATGATTAATGGCGAAC
>JACUUQ010000087.1 GCA_014859175.1 Lutibacter sp.
AAAATGGGCGTGAAGCTGATTTCTAATTGTTTTTTAGTCGATTTTAAAGTTTCTGCTTTGGGTGCGGTTCATTACAAATCTGATGCGCATTTGTCGCCAAATCAACTTATTGCCTTTTTAAAATCCGAATTAAACAAAATGGGCGTGAAGCTGATTTCTAATTGTTTTTTAGTCGATTTTAAAGTTTCTGAAGGTAAAATAACGGGATTATTTACAAGCAAGGGAAATTTTAAAGCTGATGAATTTGTGATTTCCGCTGGTTCTTGGAGCGTTGAAATAGCGAAAAAATTGGGAGTGAAATTACATATCTTGCCCGGAAAAGGCTATAGTTTTAATGCAGAAAATTTGATCGTAAAACCAACGATCCCCACTATTTTATGCGAAGGAAAAGTTGCGGTAACGCCTATGGGCGAAAGAGTGCGCTTCGGCGGAACTTTGGAAATCACCAACAATACCGACACTAAAATCAACCTTAAAAGACTGCAGGGAATTGTTGAAAAAGTGAATCAGTTTTATCCGGAACTCAAATTTAGCCTTCCTGAAAAAGAAAAAGTATGGCATGGTTTTAGGCCTTGCACACCAACCGGATTGCCGATTATTGAGAAATCCAAAAAAATTAAAAATTTAACCATCGCCGCAGGCCATGCGATGATGGGTTTAAGCTTGGCGCCGGCTTCCGGCAAATTGGTTAGTGAATTGCTTTTGGACAAAAAAACATCGGTGGATATTACCGAATTTAGGAGTCGTTAAATTTTTTTGGTTACTTTTGAAAATGAATTTTACCGAAATTTTAATAAAACTCAGAAGAATTGTGCGTTCCATAAACCTGGAAAGCAAGCGAGTGGATAAAGAATTGGGCGTGAGCATTCCGCAATTGTTGTGCCTGCAATTTTTGGCAGAACAGGAAGATTATCGGACTAATGCCTCTAAATTAAAAGGATTTCTGAATTTAAATGCCAGTACCATTACAGGGATTATTTCCAGACTGGAGAAAAAAAATTTGGTCGTTAAACTGCCTAAATCAACCGATAAGCGAATTACCTTAATTTCTTTAACAGCCAAAGGATTGGCGCTTATCCAAAATGCCCCAATTACATTTCAACAAAAATTAAGTGAAAAACTGCAAGCGCTTCCGCCGGAAAAACTTAAAACGATTATTGACGGCATCGACTTATTGACAGAACTTATGGAAGTTGATAAAATTGATGCTTCGCCCATTATTACCTCAGAAGAATTTTTATAGAAAATTTGGATTTTTATGGCTAAGTACTATTTAAAAACATTTTATGCGTTAGGGATAGCAATGGAAAACCTTTTTGCGCTTTTTCAGCGAAAAAAGTTTGGAATGAATAGCCCGACCCGCCTTTTCGGCGGGGAACGCCCAAAACATTTAGATAAAAATTACTTTATTTAGTATATTTAAGTGGTTTTTACTATCGATTTTAGCCATAAATAGTTTCTGTAGAAATTATGATTGATGCCCATTTTTTATGCAAAATACAGGTCGGAAAAAGGAGTTTAAAAGTCCATTAGCCCCTTTTTTCAAATTACTAAAATTCAATTTAAATAGTTTCCATAGAAACTATTTTGTATTTTTGCACTATAACCATTAAAATAAAACAAGAATTATGCTCATTATACAAGTAAAGGAAGGCGAAAATATTGACAGAGCGCTAAAGCGATACAAACAAAAAACAAGAAGAACAAAACTGATAAATAATTTAAGAGACCAAAAACAATTTATCAAAAAATCGGTTAAAAACAGAAAGCAAAAAGGAAAAGCGATTTACGTACAGAATTTAAGAAATCAGGAGGATCAATAGGTATGGAAACTTTTAAAATTTACAACAAAATCACAGAACCTTCTGCAGCGGATAAAGAGGAGGTGATTTCATTTTTATTTCACCATTTACAGGAATACGGAGATAAAAAAGAAGACATTGGCAAATGTTTCGATTTTGCTGTAAGGGATTCTAATGAAGGACTTGGCGGATTTGTGCTGATGCTGCTCGAAAATGACAAAATTATGGGCGCAACAATTGTAAATAAAACAGGTATGGCGGGTTATATTCCTGAAAACATCCTTGTTTATATTGCCGTTCATGAAAATGCCCGTGGTAAAGGCATTGGCAAAAAGCTGATGAATAAAGCCATTGAATTGGCTGATGGCGATATTGCCCTGCACGTTGAGCCAAACAATCCTGCCAAAATTTTATACGAAAAATTGGGCTTTGAGAACAAATACTTAGAAATGCGACTTAAAAAATAACACGAAACAATATGGCTATTTTAGACATTATTGTTTTTGCTGTTTATATGATTTCCGTTCTGGGAATCGGATTTTATTTTTTCAATAAAAACAAAACCGTTAAAGACTATTATATTGGCGGAGGCGAGATGAGCAGTTTGCACGTTGGCTTGTCTGTTGTCGCTACTGATGTGGGTGGCGGATTTTCCATTGGATTGGGCGGTTTAGGTTTTGTAATGGGAATATCCGGTTCCTGGATGCTGTTTACCGGACTTATTGGTGCTTGGTTAAGCGCTGTTTTTTTGATTCCGAAAGTTGTTAAACTTGGTAATTTACATGGTTTTTTAACATTTCCCGAGTTTTTAAAACACAGTTACGGAACCACCGTTGCGATGGTTGCCGGAATTATTTCTTTTATTGGCTACTTAGGTTTTACATCATCACAATTTCTTGCCGGCGCAAAGTTGGCTGTGGGCACATTTCCTTCACTCGATTTAAATGAAGCATTGCTGATAATGGGCGGTTTGGCGCTGCTTTATACAGCTTTTGGCGGAATGAAAGCCGTAATTTATACCGATACTTTTCAGTGGCTTGTTTTAATGTTCGGGTTGATATTTATAGGAATTCCCATAGCATATAATTATTTGGGAGGGTATGAGGCCATTGTAAGTGTGCTTCCCGATAAATATTTTTCATTGCAAAACGTTTCTTGGGTTCAGCTGGTAAACTGGTTTGTGATTATTGTTCCCATTTGGTTTGTGGGAATGACCCTTTACCAAAGAATTTATGCCTGTAAGGACGAAAAAACCGCAAAAAAAGCCTGGTTTATAGCAGGGCTTTTTGAATATCCGATTATGGCATTTATGGGTGTAATTCTTGGATTATTTGCAAGGGTTGCAGCCGCGAAAGGTGTTTTTATTTCCGACGGATTTGAAAGTGAATTGGGGATGGACCCTGAAATGGGAATGCCGCTGCTTTTAAAACATGTGTTGCCCGTTGGTTTAATGGGATTGATGTTATCAGCCTATTTTTCAGCAATTATGTCAACGGCAGACAGTTGTTTACTCGCAGCATCAGGTAATTTTGTGACAGACATCTTAGGGTTCAAAGAACTTAACAAAAGAACCATAAGAATCTCCCAAATTATTACTTTCTTTGTTGGGGGTGCTGCAATAATTATTGCGACTTCTATGCAAAGTGTACTGGATTTAATGTTGTTGTCTTATTCATTTATGGTATCCGGACTTCTGATACCTGTATTGGGAATACTGATGTCAAAAAAACGAAAACCCGTGGCTGCATTATTTTCTATGATTGTTGGAGGATTTTCAACATTACTCTTAACATTCCTTGAGGTTAATATTCCTTTTGGTTTTGATCCAATATTAATAGGAATTTCACTATCTTTAATTGTATATTCATCAATTAAAAAATAATATTATGGCTTATATAACGCTCAACAAGAAATCTTTAGCGAATAATTATTCATTTTTGCAGTCGTTATTTAAAAGGCATCATAAAGAATGGGCTCCGGTTTTGAAGATGCTTTGCGGGAATAAAACCTTTTTGGAATATGTGTTGTCATTAGGCGATGAACAGGTTTGCGATGCAAGATTGACCAATTTAAAAGTAATTAAGTCCATAAATCCCAACAAAGAAACGATCTACATAAAACCGCCGGCAAAGCGAAGTATCGCCAATGTGGTAAAATATGCCGATGTTAGCTTTAATACAGAATTAACGACCATGAAATGGTTATCCGAAGAAGCCGTTAAACAAAACAAGATTCACCGAATTATTATTATGATTGAATTGGGTGACTTGCGAGAAGGCATTATGGGCGAGCATTTAATGGAATTTTACAAAAAAATATTTGAGCTGCCCAATATTAAAGTGTCGGGCATTGGCGCAAATCTCAATTGTTTAAGTGGCGTGATGCCAAGCAAAGACAAACTGATTCAAATGAGTTTATACGAGCAGTTGATTGAAGCTAAATTTGGCAAGAAAATAGATTATGTATCAGGCGGATCATCCGTAATGCTTCCGCTTTTATTGAAAAAACAAATTCCAAAGGGCGTAAATCATTTCAGAATTGGGGAAACCCTGTTTTTTGGCGTTGATTTATTCACCAATAAAACCATCCCGAAAATGAAGGATGATGTTTTTTTACTTTATGCTGAAATCATTGAAATAACAGAAAAACCCATTGTTCCTTATGGTTATTTAGAAGAAAATCCATCGGGGGAAGCCTTGGAAATTGATCCTGAGGATTATGGAAAAAACCATAGCAGGGGAATTTTAGACATTGGGCTTCTGGATATTTCCAAAACTGAATTTATTACGCCGGTTGATGGAAATATTTCTTTTATTGGCGCCAGCTCCGATATGTTGGTGGTGGATTTAAGCAAAACCACCAAAAAATATAAAGTCGGTGATTTGGTGCGGTTTAAAATGAAATACATGGGTGCGTTGCGCATTATGAACTCCGAGTATATCGAAAAGAAATTGGTTTAATGTATTGCTTTCTTTCCAGATTGGTTCGGATGGTATTTTATGGCATTAAATTTTCATCAAAATTGATTTTAAAGCGGAAAAACTTCCTTAAATTTAGACTTTTTCAGCAGAGAATGTAACTAAATTAAACGGTATGAGATACGCGCAAATTCCTTCCTCATTATTTATAAAAAACAGACAAAATTTTACGGCAAAAATGGAATCCAATTCCATTGCTGTTTTAACATCAAATGATGTAATGCCCAATAATGCAGATGATCAAATGGGATTTTCCCAGAACAACGACCTGTTTTATTTAAGTGGCGTCGATCAGGAAGAATCAATTTTATTGCTGTATCCAGATGCCGCATTGCCTGCAAACAGGGAAATTTTGTTTGTGAAAGAAACCAGCGAACTGATAAAGATTTGGGAAGGCGACAAGCTGACCAAAGAAAAGGCATTTGAGGTTTCGGGCGTTAAAAATGTAAAATGGCTGCAGGAATTTGACCTGACATTGCAATATATGGCGTTTGAAGCAGACACTTTTTATTTGGGCCACAATGAACATAAAAAAACATTGACTTCCGAAATGTTGACACAGCAAGACCGGATGATTGCAAAATGCAAAGAAAAATATCCCCTGCATAATTACCGCCGCGCCGCAAAAATTACCCGTGAACTTCGTCAAATAAAATCGGTAGAAGAAATTGCCTTGATGCAACAAGCGGCAAATATCAGTGTTGGTGGTTTTAAAAGGGTTTTAAAAGCCATGAAACCAGAAATGATTGAGTACGAATTGGAAGCGGAACTGACCTATGAGTGGATCAGAAACGGCGCAAAACGCCACGCATTTATGCCCATTGTAGCTTCCGGAGCAAACGCTTGCGCATTGCATTATAACACAAATGATTCCATTTGCAAGGATGGCGACATGGTTTTGATGGATTTTGGCGTTTGTTATGCAAATTATAATTCGGATACTACACGTTGTTTTCCTGTAAACGGGAAATTCTCAAAAAGACAGAAAGAAGTTTACAATGCAGTGTTACATTGTTTAAAAGAAGGGTCAAAATTATTAAAACCAGGAGCGGTTTCATCAGAATATGAAAAACAAATGGCAAGTTTGGTTGAGCAACAATTGATTAATTTGGGTGTGCTGGATGCGGAAAAAGTTAAAAACCAGGATCCTGAAAATCCGTTATATAAAAAATATTTTATGCACGGAACGGCTCATTTTATTGGCTTGGATGTGCATGATGTTGGTTTGTACACCCGACCGTTTGAAGCAGGAATGGTGCTTACTTGTGAGCCCGGAATTTATATTGCTGAAGAAGGCATTGGCTGCAGATTGGAAAATGATTATTTAATTACAGCCCAAGGAAATTTCAATTTAACGGAAAAAATGCCAATTGAAATCGATGAAATTGAAGCGCTGATGAATGTTTAAATTTTAAAATAAGAATCAACTCCGATAACTCCGATATTCAATTTTCAACAAATTTTACCCCTACCCTAAAGGGAGAAGTTGCTGAAAATCAGCTCCTATACAATAATTAAAATGCTGATTTTTAGCAGAAGCAGCTTTTCGGAGCGGACTCAAATAATAGAATACAAAAGCCCAATGGGCAATATAAAATAAATTAGGAATCAATTTCTTCGGCTATCATAAAAAAGCTTAATTTAGTGTTATATAAATAAATTTTAGAATTTGGACTTTTTGGGAGTTATAGCGTTGTTATATAATTAATATCTTTACTCTTTAGTACATCAACAAAAGTCTCAGAAAAAAAATTCTAATTTATCGTTCTATTCGCACGTCCTCGATTGCCATTTAAAGTTTTTTTAACATAATTTAGGTGCTTTTATGGTAAAGGAGAATACAATAAATGCCGCGTGCAATATTATTGTGAACCGAACAGGAATTAAAAATTTCGAAAAATTGAAATAATTTTCGTTAAACAATAGATAATGAAGGAGTCCATTCTTATAGGATTGTTACAAAATGCAGCTTTATTGATTGCCTTTTCAATGCTTTACCAACATGTATGGATTAAAGATGAAGCGTCAAAAAGTATTTCAGCAAAAATTATTGTCGGACTCGTTTTAAGCAGTATCGGTATTATTTTGATGTCAACGCCCTGGATGATGGTTCCCGGAATTTCATTTGATATGCGTTCTGTATTACTTTCTGTTTCCGGCTTATTTTTTGGGCCGATTCCCACAATAATTGCTATGTTCATAACTGGAATTGTGCGTGTTGCCATTGGCGGTGATGGGTTGTGGATGGGATTGGCGGTGATTTTAACTTCTGGGTCAATTGGTTTGCTTTGGAGAAAATATCGACCGAATTGGAAATCCAATAATTATTATCTGGAATTGTTGGCCTTGGGACTGGTTGTGCACATAATAATGTCTGCTCTTACCTTATTGCTGCCACGTGATATGATGTTTCCAACCTTAAAAACGATTGCAATTCCGTTAATATTTATTTATTCCCCTGTGACCATGTTGCTTGGTATTTTAATGGTTAATCAATATAAAAACTGGCAAAATGAATTGGCGCAACTAAAGTTAAAGGAATATGAACGCCGATTTACCCAAATATTGGAAAGCGGAAATATTGTGTCACTTTTGCTGAACAACGACGGAAGCATAAACTTTTGCAACGATTATTTATTGCGAATTATCGGCTATGACAGGGAGGAAGTAATTGGAAAAAACTGGTTTGACACATTTGTTCCACTTGATGAAAGAGCAAAATTAAAACAGTTATTTTCTAAGGGGATGCAAATTATGGAATTCTCAAAAAATTATGAAAATAAAATACTCACAAAAGCCGGTGAAGAATTAAATATTTTGTGGTACAATATTGTATTAAAATCGGATAATGATGATGATGTATTGGGAACCGCCAGCATTGGCGTAAACATTACCGACAGCAAAAACCATGAAAAAATGCTGGAAGAAAAAAATGCCGAGATAGAAGCCCAAAATGAAGCGTTGAAAAAAGTAAACCTGGAATTGATGCTCGCAAAAGAGCGTGCTGAAGAAAGCGACCATTTAAAATCAGCTTTTTTGGCCAATATGAGCCATGAAATTCGCACGCCAATGAACAGCATTCTTGGTTTTTCGGATTTGCTGAAAGAATCAAAATTAACGAGCGACAAGCAACAGCAGTATATTGCAGTAATTGAGCTTAGCGGAAAGCGCATGCTTAATATCATAAACGACATTCTCGTTATTTCAAAAATAGAATCGGGCACTGTAGATATTCACAATACTGAATTTAACATCAACGATCAAATAGATAGCATTTATGCTTTATTTAAAGATGAAATTGCGAAAAAGGGAATTGATTTCAGCTATATAAATTCCTTGCCGGATAATGAAGCATTCATAAAATCGGATGGGGAAAAAATTTATGCCATATTGATCAATTTGGTTAAAAATGCCATAAAATTCACAAGTAAAGGCGCCATTACAGTCGGTTATCATTTAAACAAGGACTGCGAGATTGAAGAACTGGAGTTTTTTGTAAAAGATACGGGAGTAGGCGTGCGCTACGAACAAAAGGAATTGATCTTTGAGCGGTTTAGGCAAGGAAGTGAATCGCTTACCAGAAATTATGAAGGAGCAGGTTTGGGGCTGCCCATTTCGAAAGCTTTTGTTGAAATGTTGGGCGGCAAAATTTGGGTTGAAAGTAAAACGGAAAATATTTTTAGCGATTCGCCTGCCAATAAGCATGAAACAACCTTTATAACCACATTTTATTTTACAATTCCCTTCAAAAAAAAATAAAAAAAAATAAGATAAAACTATGAAAGATTCAACTTCAAACACAGAAAAAAAGCGTCGGGACAAAGATTTGAAAATATTGATTGTCGAAGATGATGTTACTTCAGAAAAGCTGCTCGAAATAATGATAGAGGATTTTTGTAAATCCCCTTTAATTGCCACAAACGGATTAGATGCGGTTCGATTATGTAAAGAAAATCCCGATATTGATTTTGTTTTAATGGACATTAAAATGCCTGACTTAAATGGTTATGAAGCCACAAAACAAATCAGGGAATTTAACAAAGACCTTCTCATTTTTGCGCAAACCGCCTATGCCTTGCCTGGTGACCGAGAAAAATCAATTGCGGCCGGTTGCAATGATTATATCTCAAAACCTTACAGTCAAAGTGAGTTGACAGGGCTGATTGAGAAGTATATCAACAAATAAAAACATTAATTATATGAGGCCTAAATGTAGCGTTTCATTCAAAAAACAAAAAAAATGAAAAAAATATTATTCTTAACAGGTGATTTTACGGAAGATTACGAAACAATGGTTCCTTTTCAAATGCTTCAAATGGTGGGCTATGAAGTTCACGCGGTTTGTCCCGGCAAAAAAAAGGGAGAATCAGTTAAAACTGCCATCCACGATTTCGAAGGCGACCAAACCTATTCCGAAAAACCCGGACATAATTTCACTTTAAATTATAGTTTTGATAAGGTAAATGTTAGTGATTACGACGGCTTGGTAATTCCCGGCGGAAGAGCGCCAGAATATTTGCGGTTAAACGAAAAAGTAATTGAAATGGTGCAGCATTTTTTTACCGCCAATAAACCCGTCGCCGCAATTTGCCACGGAATCCAAATTTTAACAGCTGCAAATGTAGTGAAAGGAAGAAAATTAACTGCTTATCCTGCCGTTGGTCCGGAAGTTATAATTGCCGGCGGAGAATTCCAAAATATTGCCGCCGATGGCGTTTTTGTGGACGGCAATTTGGTGACTTCCCCGGCTTGGCCCGCGCACGCCAACTTTATTAGGGAATTTTTAAAAATTATGGGCGCAAAAATTGAGATGTAGTTTTGTTGGCAATATTTGGGCGTTTCCCGGCAGCCGGCGGGTCGGGCTCTTTACAATCTTTTTTGAAGCTGAAAAAGCTTCAAAAAAGATTGTCGCTGCAAACATGGTTCACTGAACTCCTATAAAAAATAAATAAGAGGTGAAGTAATCCCTAACGCAACTTTTCCTTGATTAATGGCTATGTGCAAAAAATATTTTAACCAAGAATAACAAGAATAAAATGACCTTTTATAAATCCCTTATATTATTTATTGCCCTAAGTTTCTCTGTGGTCTCGTGCAAAGTTGTTGCCTTAGATCCTGTTGAAATATTAACTTTTGAGCAAAAATTAACAAACCTTTTTCCAACAGCCAATATCACCGCAATGGAAGCCAAAGACCATTTTACAAAAGCTTATCAGATTGTTTTGGAACAACCCTTGGATCATAAAAATCCTGCTGCCGGCACCTTTAAGCATTATGTTTATTTATCGCATACCGACATAAAAATGCCCACAGTGTTAATTACTGAAGGCTATCATGCGAATCCGGGCACTTATGAATTAAGCAAAATATTAAAAGGAAACCAGGTGCAGGTTGAATATCGGTTTTACGGCAAATCACGGCCTGATACCATTCCCTGGCAATATTTAACAAACGACCAGGCCATTGAAGATTATCACAAATTGGTGACCAAATTGAAAAGATTGTACACCGGAAAATGGATTTCAACCGGAATCAGTAAAGGTGGCGAAACGGTGCTGATTTATAAATCGAAATATCCTTGGGATGTGGAGGTTGCTGTGCCTTATGTGGCGCCGCTTATTAATGCGCTCGAAGACAAAAGAACTTCAGCACACATAAATACCGTTGGAAGCGATGCCTGCAGGGCGAAAATTGCTGAATTTCAAAGAAATGTACTTAAAAACAGAGATTCAATCTTGGGTGAAATCACAAATTATGCAGCCGCAAAAAATATGAGTTTTACAGAACTTTCTGTTGAAGAAGCTTTGGAATATGCGGTATTGGAATTTCCTTTTTCTTTTTGGCAATGGGGCGGCAATTGTGCCGAAATTCCAACCGAAAATGCAACTGCTGCAGCGATGTTTAATTATATCAATAACATTGTTGGCATTTCTTTTTATAACGATCAAACATACACAGAATTACTGCCGTCTTATTATCAGCATTTAACCGAGTTGGGCTATTACGGATTTGACACAACGCCGGTAAAGGATTTGCTAAAAGTGGTTCACGAACCAACAAATAAGCGTTTTGCGCCTAAAAATGTGTATTTAACCTACAATCCCAATTATATCAATGAGGTGCGCGATTTTGTCGAAAATAAAGGAAACAAAATTCTATATATTTATGGGGAATACGATACTTGGGGCGCGTGTGCGCCAAATCCGAAACCACATGTGAACGCCTTAAAAATGGTGTTGAAAGAAGGATCACACAAAACAAGAATTAAGGATTTTTCTGCCGAAGACCAAAAAATTATTTACGATAAATTGCAAAATTGGCTGGGATACAGTGTCACTGTTTATCCGCTTGAAGAAGCCCCCTAACCCCCGAAGGGGAAAAGGGCGTGATAAAGTATGTTTGATTACGTATTTAAATTATAACAGCA
>JACUUQ010000088.1 GCA_014859175.1 Lutibacter sp.
AGCGGAAATCCCGGCTTTGCGAGCTTATTCAGCAGTATGTTCAACAGATTGCCACGCTCCGCTCGCAATGACGGATTGGAGTGAAAAGCCTGACCCGCAGGGGAACGCCCAAAACAAAGCATCAATTAGATTACAAATTACATAATTTATGCACTTCGGCCAAAACCGTTGCTTTTTGTTTTTCCGAAAAACCTAAATGATTCAGTGAATCCGGATTTTTGGAGAGTTCTTTTACCAAAATAATGTCTTTTTCCATCAACTGTGTTTTTTCCTTTTTTGTTAAGGAAGTTAAGGTAGTTATTGGATATAAGCCATATTTATCGACATTGTTTTTTAAACTGTTATTTTTAGGGTAATCCCAGCTTATCAGCGTTAAATCAACACATTTTGCATAGTCAATGGCATCTTTGGTAAAACGCGTATTGGTAGCCAGCCATCCTTGTTTTAAATGGTTTTTTTTGCCTGAATTGTTCCAAACTTTTTGAACATCCAAAAATCGGGAATTGATATATAATGGAATTCTCACATTGCTTACCGCGGAAGGATCTGTATGAAATTTACATTCTACGGTATAGACGTTTCCGTCTTTTTCGGCCAAAACATCTATTTCATGGGTAATGCATGCGCCGTTTAATATTTCGCCAATCTTGGTTTTGTAACCTTTTTGCTTCAGCAATGCGCCAATCAATCTTTCAAAAGGAAAACCGGTTGGGCCCAAATCGAAAATGGCTCTTTTTAAACTGTATTTTGATGCAGAAACCCGATTGTATTTTTTTAACAATTGAAATGCTTTTTTATAAATTAAGTTTGATGAAATTCCGTCATAGAGTTCAGGTTGCACCGCCTCCACAATTTTTTCGATTTCTTCGTTTGAAGCACCACTATTTTGTAACGATTTTGAGAGTTTCTGAACAGAAAACGGTTCTAAATCACCTGAAATTTTTTTAACAACTACTACTTTATCATCCATATCTTTTATAATTTACCGAATCAAATTTAGGCTAAAAAAATTAGGCGGTTCTATATAAAATCTTAATATTTCTGCCATTCGCTCAAAAAGACGACTATTAAGTCGTTTTTTGGTAACTCCAAACCGCCAAGCCATTCATAATAATGGCATAAATAATGGTTTTTGTAAGCTGGGGCAAAATATCATTAAAATGAGCACCTTTCAACATCACCATCCGTGTTACTTGCACAAAATATTTCACCGGATTAAACTCCGTTACATATTGCGCCCACATTGGCATACTTTCAATGGGCGTAAAAAGTCCGCTCATCAATATAAAAATAACCACAAAAAACCAGGAAATAAACATTGCTTGTTGCTGGGTGTCGGTAAAATTGGAAATAAACAATCCCATTCCCAAAACCACCAACAAATAAAATGCCGTGTAAAAATAGATGAGCCCAAGGCTTCCATTTATTGGGACATCAAAAATAACTTTTGCAATGGTCAATCCCACGGTTAACAAAACAAATCCCAATATCCAAAAAGGAAATAATTTGCCGATGATAAACTGGTATTTTTTTATGGGCGTCACATTCATTTGTTCCAAGGTCCCAATTTCTTTTTCGCGGACAATATTCATTCCCGACAAAAACAGCGTTATCATTGTAACCAGCAAAACCAATATTCCCGGAACCATAAATGTTTTATAATTTAAGGTCTTGTTGTACCAAAATGAAGGAATTGTCACAATATCCTTTGGCGCATTTACCATATCTGTTGGCGTCAACAATGCTACTTTTGCTTTTTTGTTGAAATCCTGCACAATTTGGTTGATGTACACATTTTCCACACCTGCGGCAGCGCCGTCAATGGCATTGATGGCGACAGAAATATCGGTTCTTTTTTCTTTCAATAAATCACGTTCAAAATTGCGTGGAATCTCTAAAATAACATCAATCTTGCCTTTAGCCATGGCTGCATTCGCTGCTGTTTTTGAAGTAAATTCAGCAACAACATTAAAGTAAGCGGATGCGTCAAATTTCTCGATTAATGCTCTTGAAAACGATGTTTTGTTGTGATCCACATAAGAGAATTTTATGTTCTTGATTTCAAAAGTTGCGGCATTGGACAAAATAACCAATTGTAAAATTGGCAACACAAAAATAATGGGAAGCATTCCTTTATTTCTAAAAATTTGCCTGAATTCCTTTTGAACGATGTATAGAATTGTTTTCATTTTTTTCCTATCCCCAGCCCTCCCGAAAATTCGGGACAGGTTTTCCTTAGTTAAGGGAGTTTGTTATGTTAAAATTATATTTTGAACTTTTTGCTTTAATTTTTACGTCTATTTTTAAGGGCTTTATCGGTAATTTTAGAATTCCTTTTTTCATACGTTGTCATTTTCTACTGAACTACCTTCTTTTTAACTTCGGACTTCCGTCTTCGGACTTTATACGATTTTTTAATTTCCTGTCGATTTTCACTTTCCAATTAAAATTCTAAAAAGCCTATTCCAACCTAATTTTATATTTCTTCACGCTCAACGCAATAAAAAAGAGGGTCATTCCAAATAATATCAAGGTTTCTTTCCAAATAAAAGCGAGGCCAACGCCTTTTAACATAATTCCTTTTAAAATTAGGATAAACCATTTTGCCGGAATAATATTGCTGATGACCTGCAAAGGCAGTGGCATACTTGAAACGGGAAAAATGAAACCCGACAATAAAATGGTTGGCAGCATCAATCCCATCAAAGAAATCATCATTGCAGTTTGTTGTGTTGCGGATACTGTTGAAATTAAAATCCCTAACGATAAGGACGTGATGATAAACAAAACACTCTCCAAAGCCAACAAAAATAAGCTTCCCTGCACGGGCATTTTAAAAATAAAAAGGCTTAAGATTACAATAACAACAGCGTTTATGATAGATAAAAATATATACGGAATCACTTTTCCTACGATTACCTGAAAAGGTTTTAATGGCGAAACCAATAAAATTTCCATCGTTCCCAATTCTTTTTCACGCGTGATGGAAATTGAGGTCATCATTGCCGATACCAGCATTAAAATAATGGTCATAACACCCGGAACGAACATAAAAACACTTTTTAATTCGGGATTGTAAACCATTCTCGATTTGGTTTCAATTTGATACTCCAACGTGCTGTTTTTGTTCATTTCTTTTTGGTAACTTCCTATAATGGCGCTGATATAATTGGTGATGGAATTGGCGGTATTGGGATCTGTGGCGTCGGTAATCACATGAACTTTTGCCGCATTGTCTTTGGTTAAATTTTTCTTGAAATCTTTTTCGAAAACAAGTACGGCAAGCACCTTTCCTTTTTGAAAAACAGTTTCAATTTCAGCTTCGTTAGTGATGTTTTGTTTGATGCTGAAATAGTTGGATGCCGAAATTTTTTGAACGATTTCCTGCGTAGTCGCATCGTTTGATTTGTCGAAAACAGCAATATCAACATTGTTAATTTCATTGGTAATGGCAAAACCAAAAAGCAAAATTTGGGCTATAGGCATCCCAAAAAGGATGAACAATGAGCGCGTATCCCTAAAAATATGGTAAAATTCTTTTTTTATAAATCCGATAAACCGTTTCATCTGTTTATATTTTATTTTTTATTGGTACAGATGCAGTTCGCCATTAATCATTCTACTGTGTATCAAAATTTGTTTGGCTCGTTTCATATAAGCTCTTTAACTTCCAAAAAAATGGAAGATTTTGTTTGTGTTTTTAATTGTTTGCTCCCTTCCCTTCGGGAAGGGCTGGGGATGGGCCTCTAGCCAATTTTAAAAATACCTCATTCATATTATCAGCTTTATAATGTTCCTTTAATTTTTTCGGCGTATCCAACGCTTCAATTTTTCCGTCGACCATAATGGAAACCCGATCGCAATATTCAGCTTCATCCATATAATGCGTGGTCACAAAAATGGTGGTTCCGCTGTTGGATGCTTTATAGATCATTTCCCAAAACTGTCGCCGGGTAATTGGGTCAACGCCGCCGGTTGGCTCATCTAAAAACACAATTTTTGGTTCATGCAATAAAGCTACTGAAAATGATATTTTCTGTTTCCAGCCCAAAGGCAACGAACCCACCAACTCATTTACAATGTCCTCCAAACTCAATTCTTCAACCAATTCGCTGCGTTTTTCTTTAATTTTTGCGCGTGACAATCCGTAAATTCCGCCAAAAAATGTGATGTTTTCTTTTACTGTTAAATCGTCGTACAAGGCAAATTTTTGGCTCATATAGCCAATATTTTTTTTGAGGCCTTCAGGATGCGTAAACACATTAAAACCTGCAACTTGCGCTTTTCCTGAGGTTGGTTTTGAAATACCGATCAGCATTTTAATTGCCGTGGTTTTTCCTGCGCCGTTTGCGCCTAAAAATCCAAATATTTCCCCTTTTTTAACTTCAAAAGTGATGGAATTTACCGCGGTAAAATCGCCAAATTTTTTGGTCAGGTTTTCAACTTCTATGACATTGTTGTTTTTCATTTTTTTATTTTGTGTACTTGCATTTGAACTGCGCCAAGTGTTCACTAACGCTGTTTTTATTTTAAATTAATGGTGGCTGAGCGGAGTCGAAGCATCTATTTTGCCAATTCCATAAAAGTGTCTTCAATGGTGGTTTTTGTGATTTCAATTTTGATGTTTTGATGGTCGTTGGCGGCTAAATATTGTTGCAATTCCTGCGGATTAAAATCTTCCCGCTTGTCGGTATAATGCACAAATTCACCAAAAGGATACACACTGTAATGGTGCTCAAAACTTTTTAAACTTTCAATAAGACGGTACATATTATCGGCACGCACATCATATATTTTTTTCGGATAATGTTTGATAATTTCTTGCGGCGTATCAATTTGCAAAATTTTCCCATGCTGAATTAGGGCGATTCTGTCGCACAATTCGGCTTCATCCATATAAGGCGTTGAAACCAAAATGGTAATGCCTTTTTGTTGCAGCCGTTTCAGCATTTCCCAAAATTCTTTGCGAGAAACCGGATCAACGCCTGTTGTTGGCTCATCTAGAAACAACACTTTTGGTTTGTGAATCAGTGCGCAACTTAAGGCCAATTTTTGTTTCATTCCGCCCGAAAGCGCTCCTGCCCGACGTTTTTTAAAAGGCTCAATTTGAATGTAAATATCTTTGATTAAATCGTAGTTTTCTTCGATGGTTGTTCCAAAAATGGTGGCGAAGAAATCTAAATTTTCTTTCACCGTTAAATCTTGGTACAAAGAAAATTTCCCGGGCATATAACCCACATTGTTTCTAATTTCTTTATAGTCGGCCACAACATCAAAACCTGCAACAGTTGCTGTGCCTTTATCGGCAAAAAACAAGGTGGTCAAAATTCTGAAAATGGTTGTTTTTCCGGCGCCATCAGGGCCAATTAACCCAAACAATTCCCCCTCATTTACTTCAAATGAAACATCGTTTACGGCAGTCACTTTTTTGAATGATTTGCTGATATGTTGCACGGAAATACTCATTTTAGAATCTTGTTTTATGTGGTTTAATTATTATAATTGCAATAATTTATTTACAGTTGTTTTGGGCGTTACCGCAAGGGTCGGGCTATACGTTCCAAACCGTCATTGCGAGCGGAGCGTGGCAATCTGTTGAACATATTGCCAATTAACTCGCAATGCCGGGTTTTCACTGCTATCCCTAACGCAAATGATGTTATCAGCAGCACTTGGCCTTTTATTTGAAATAGGCTTGATATTCCGACAAATGTTTGGTCAATTTTTCCAGACCAACTTTGCGGGTTGCTAAATCTTCATCGGCCAAATCTTTAAATAATGGCTTCATAGGCAAAAGGTAATTATGCAGTTGGTCGTGCGCATCCCCAGTCATTGTGCATTTTGAAATGATGGTTCCAAATTCTGCTTCCAATGTTGATTTAAGTTGCCGATAAGCCTCCATATTTTCTGTATCTGTGAAATTGGTAATTAATTGTGTCATTTTTTCGATTCCCTCAGTGGTTTCGGCATTGGCCATCCACAAATCCCCGTTATTTAATTTCAATACGCCTTCACTTTCGTGGACTTCTTCTTCAGTTTGGACAGGCGCAGCGACTTCCTGCTTTTTGTTTTGGTTGCATGAAACAACTAAAATGGTTGCCAAAATGGCTAGGATTAAAAAGTTTGCTTTTTTCATTTTGTTTTATTTATCGGTTAATTATTTACTTTTTTATAGGTTAACAAGAAAATGACTGTCCAAATACTTACCCTAAAACCCATTGCTTTTATGCTTTCCAAGGCAACTTCCTGATTTAAAAAATATAAATACAAGAATACAAGCAGGTGTGAAATTAAAATGGCAAGCATTATTTTTCTCGCAGATGTATTGTTTTTCCATATTAAAATCGCTGCAACTATGGAGATTCCGCCTAAAATGACATTATAAACAACCAGCCAATTTATTACATTATAGTCGGGGATGTTATAATTTAAAAGCACCATCGATCCTGAAATAATTGACATTATTCCGATGAGCAATGCGAGTATTGCCGCAATTCCCCTCCTAAATCCTTCCCGAAGGGAAGGACTTTTTTTGCTTTTAGGATTATCAATATTTGTCATATTCAATTTGGTTTAACTTCCTTTGTTACTTATAGTACTGAAGATAGGTACATCTCCGCAGGCATTCCAATTTTTAAACTTCCGTCATTTTTTACGTTAATTTTTACCGCATACACCAAATTGATGCGTTCTTCTTTGGTTTGAATTATTTTTGGGGTAAATTCAGCTTCGGATGAAACCCAAGTGATGATGCCTTTATAGTTTTTTATGGTATCGCCTGCGTCTATTTTGACCGCAACTTCTTGTCCGATTTTAATGTTTGAAAGCTGGGTTTCGCCTACGTAAACGCGCAATTCCATCGTGCTTAAATCGGCTATCTTGTACAAAGGCCGTCCAAAAGAAGTCAACTCATTTACTTCCGCATATTTTGTGAGCACTGTGCCGTTTACCGGATTTACAACCTTGCTTTTCAGAAGCAAATCTTCCACTTGTTTTAGTTGCACATCAATACTTTCCAGTTCATTTATTACCGGTGAATTCTGACTTTCAACGCTTTTGATTTGTTTTTGGATCACGTTAATTTCGCCATTAATGTCGTCCAACTGTTTTTGGGTTCCGGCATTTTCCCTGATTAAATTTTCTATTCTGTTTTTGTTGACGATTGCCTTTTTTAATTGGGCGTTCAGCACGTTTTTTTGCGACAGAACGCTTCCCGATTTTGAATAAACAATCGCTTTTGAAGCCAACAATTGATCTCTTTTCAAGCTCAATTGAATGGTGTCAATATAGCCGACATAATCTCCTTTTTTCATCATCTGGCCTTCTTCAACATTAAATTGCATCAATTTGCCGCTGTTTTCTGCGGAAATTGTTATTTCTGTGGCTTCAAAATTTCCGTAGCCGTCGGCCTTTTCGTTGTTTTTGCAGGCAATAAACAGGTTTCCGAACAGGAGCAAACCGATGATTATTTTAGTGATTTTCATATAAATTTGTTTAGTTGTTTATTCGTTTGTGCGTGTATTTGTTTTTTTTGAAACGATATCTTCTTTTATCTTTTTAAATCCAATCGCGCCAACTGGCACATTCACTAAAAATGTTCACTGAACATTTTTTTAACGTTCTGTCCTCCCTTCGGAGCCTGTCCCGTTTTTATTGCGGGAGGCTAGGGGGCCTCCTTTTGTGGTGTTATAATTTGCTTTTGCAAACTGCAATTGGAGTTGATGCGTGCTTAAGTTATTTTCGGCCTCAAACAAATTGGTCAATTCCGTAACAAAAGCCGACGACGTGATTACACCATTTTTTAACTGAGAACTGGAAGTTTCCAAAATTTTCTTTCTCAAAGCTATAATTTCTTTATCCGAAGCAATAAAAGCCGATATTTTGTTTATTTCCGATTGCTGTTGGGTCATTTCCATCGCAGTATTCAGTTCAAAAACTTCTTGCTCGCTGTCTATAATTTCTTTGGTTACCCGCAATGATTCACGTTGTTTTTTTGTCGAATTCCAGTCGAAGACATTCCAGTTCAGTTTAATTCCGGCGATATAATAAGTTTGAAAAGAATTGTCCAGCATATTCAAGCCCGGATTTCCATAGCCACCTGTGGCAAAACCTGATAATTTTGGGGAATTTTTTTTGTTGATGAGTTGTTTGGAAACATCAACTTTTTCTTTTTGAAGTTGGAATAAATCCAATTCAGGCCGTTCGATCTCCGTTTTAAAATCGACCGTAATTTCAGTATTTTCCAAAGTGATATTTGGCGAAACCGGAATCCCGATAAGCATGGAAAGGGTTTTCATCAAACTGGTTTTATTTAAATCAACTTCCGTTAATTGTTGATCAATTTTAAGCAATTCAGCTTTTAAAACACTGTCGGAATTTGGCAGCAATACGCCAAATTTGATGCCTGATTTTACTTCTTTCAGCGTGGTTGCCAGTTGTGTTTTTTTAGCAAGCAACAATTCCCTTTTTTCCTGTAAGAGCAGGATTGAAAAGTAAAATTGATTTACCTGTTCTTTCAGTTGGTATAAACTGACTTCAACTTGCTTTTGTTGTGTTTTTAGGGAAGCAGATTTTTCTGCCAGTGAAGCATCAATCAAGCCGCCATCGTAGATTAATTGATTTACCGAAACGGTCGCCTGGTATTGGTCTTTGTTTGGCGGTGTTATGGTTGCTATTGGCGAATTAAAAGGAAAATGTATGACATGAGATTGGTAGGTTGCCTGCGCCTGAAAATCGATTTTTGGAAGTTTGCCGATTTTTACGACTTCCAACTCCAATTCGTTTTGGGTGGTCAATAATTTTTTTTGTTTGGCTAACGGATAGTTTCCTTCAGCCAAGGCATAGCACTGTTCCAAACTCAGTTTTTCTTGGGAAAAACTGTTTAGGGAGAGAAGGATTAGGATGATTACACTAATTTTCTTCATCTGTTTAAATTTTTATGGCGTTGATAATAAAGTCGGAAACTTCGGTTTTTCTTTTCTCCATTAACTTTTTATAGGCTTCATCATCAAAATTTAGGAATCCTTTTAATAATGGAGCGCCAATAAAAGGGAAAATATTTAGCGACACAATGTTAATAAACAGTTGTTCGGCAGTTATTGGCCTAATAACGCCTTCTGCAACTTTTTCATTCACCTGTTGTTTGAATTTTGAGATGTTGGAAAAATTCTTTTCAGCAATTAAATTTTTCACAAAGGCCGGATTCCTGTTGAGTTCCTGAATAATAAAATTTGGCAGGTACGGATGTTTTAGCACAAATGAAATATAATTGCTGCTGAAATTTTTTATTTTTTCAAAAATAGTGGTGTTGGCATTCATAATTTCATTTAACTGAGGCGCTAACATAGAAAATGCGCTTTTAAAAACGGCTTCAAAAAGCAGTTGTTTGCTTCTGTAATAATAGTGCAACATGGCTTTATTGATGCCGGCTTCATCAGCAATTTCCTGCATTCTTGCGGCAGCCATTCCTTTCTTTTGAAATATTTCTTTTGCCGCATTCAAAATGTTGTTTTCCGGCGTCTTTTGTTCTTCTATCATAATTTTATAACTATTTAGTTTAACCAAATGGTTAACAAATGTAAAATAATATCTTGGATTCACAAAATAATTGTTATTTTTATGAAATATTTAAGCAAACTTATCATGAAAAAAATTTTAAAATACGGTCTATTGTTACTGCTTCTATCGCTAGTTTATGTGGTTTACACCAACTATCCGCGACTGGATATCATTACCGGATTTTCAGCAAAAAGCGTTTGTTCCTGCACTTTTGAAGCCGGCAGGGACTTGAAATCCATTGAAGAAGGAGATAATGATATTGATATGGTGAATTACGCTTCAAACAAGATTAATTTAGAAGAAAAGTCGGTTACCTCAACAGTTTTCGGCCTAAAAAAAAGAACAGCAGTTTATAAAGAAGGCATTGGTTGTGTATTGATTCCTGAAGGGGAAAATACAAATATCGCATTTAAACCAAACCGAAAAATTTCACAAAGCACTTTGCCTTATCCTTACGGAAATTTTCCCCAAAAGGATACTATTTTTAGCAATGTGGATTATAAAATGTTGGATTTGGCTGTTGAAAACGCTTTTGATTGCGAGGGTTATGAGCCAAAAAACAAATCAAGGGCGGTGGTTGTGTTGTATAAAGACCAACCGATTGCCGAAAAATATGCGCCTGGATTTTCTGCTGAAACCAAAATGCTAGGCTGGTCTATGACGAAAAGCATCACAAGCGCTGTTTTGGGCGTACTTGAAAAACAAGGAAAAATTTCGCTAACGCAAAACAAGTTATTTCCAGAATGGGAAAAGGACGATCGCTCAAAAATCACCTTGAACAATTTACTGCAAATGAACAGCGGCTTGGAATGGGTTGAAGATTATAACAACATTTCTGATGTTACCAAAATGTTGTTTTTGGAAGCGGATATGACCAAACCCCAACTATTTAAGCCCTTAATTGGCGAGCCAAACAACAGTTGGAATTATTCTTCCGGAACCACCAATATGCTTTCAGGATTTATTCGAAATCAGTTTGAAACGCATCAGGAATATCTGGATTTTTGGTATGCGGAAGTTATTGACAAGATTGGCATGAATTCTATGGTTGTAGAAACCGATTTGGCCGGAAATTATGTGGGTTCTTCTTACAGCTGGGCAACGGCGCGCGACTGGGCAAAATTTGGGTTGTTGTATTTGCATAAAGGAAATTGGAACGGCGAGCAAATACTCAATGAATCTTGGGTCAACTATGCCGCAACCCCAACAAACGGATCCAATGGGGAATATGGCGCGCATTTTTGGTTAAATGCAGGCGGTAAATATCCAAATGTGCCAAAAGATTTATATTCGTGCAATGGTTATCAGGGGCAGCATGTGTTTATCATTCCTTCCAAAGACTTGGTAATTGTGCGGTTCGGTTTGGCAGAAAACCCAAAATTTGACGTCAATATTTTTTTAAGCGAAGTATTGGACGCTATTAAATAAAAGATAAATACATTTAAAAAAAGCCGCTGATTGCGGCTTTTTTTGTTTATATCGGCTAAGTTCTGTTTAAAACAGCGTTTGCGTTAGGGATTGAAGCGATATCCTTTTTTAATGCGCCTTTTTCGGCGCATTAAAAAAGATTTAGCGGA
>JACUUQ010000089.1 GCA_014859175.1 Lutibacter sp.
AAAGCTTTTTTTGATTCGCCTTTAGGCTTGTCCCTGTTCATTTCAAGCATATCAACATTGGTTGTTTCAACACCCAACAAATGCTTGCTAAAATGGTCGGCAGTCAGCCAAAAGAAATATTCGGTCATATCGCCAAACCCGTGGCGTTGGCCGGGCATCAACATAAAATCAAATCGTTTGTTTGCTTTTATTAAGGCATCTGCCATTCGAATTGTGGCTCCTGGATGCACATTATTGTCAACATCACCGGTTACCAACAACAATTTCCCTTTTAAATTTGATGCTAACGATTGATTTTTATCGATGTCGTATTTATAAGAAATTTTCCCGTCAGCATCCAATTCTTCTTTCACGCCGTGATGCGTTTCGCTCCACCAGCTGTTATACATGGAATTGTCGTGATTTCCTGCGGAAGAAACTGCGGCCTTAAAGAAATCCGGATACACCAACATCGCCGCGGTTGACATAAATCCGCCGCCCGAATGCCCGAATATTCCCACTTTATCAATGTCAATAAACGGATATTTATCGGCCATTTGTTCCGCAACATATTTTTTATCGGCCAAACCATAATCTCTCAAATTTCCGTATCCATAATTATGGTACCATTTAGAACGGTCCGGATGTCCGCCGCGATTTCCCAAGGTAATCACCACAAATCCAATCTGTGCAATACGGTCGGTTCTGTTCATTCTGATGGAAAAAGATTTATCAACGGCTTCAGTCTGTGGTCCCGGATACACATATTCTACCAACGGATATACTTTTGTGGAATCAAAATCGTAAGGTTTGTACATTACGCCATAAAGATCAGTAATTCCGTCATCAGCCTTCATTTTAAAAGGTTCCGGAAATTTATAGCCCGTTGCAAACAATTGCGACAAATCGGCTTCTTCCAAGTTCATAATTACACTTCCCGCATTGGTTCTTAATTCCGATTTCGGAACTGTGTTTACTCTGGAATAATTGCTCACAAAATAAGCATTGGAATCGCCCATGCTTACCGCTGTATTGAAATCGCCAGCATTAAGGTTTTTTAAACCTGATCCATTCAAATTAATGCGATATAAATTTGAATAATATGGATCTTGATTGGTGTCAACGCCATTTGCCGTAAAATAAATTACGCGTTCCTTTTCATTGATATTTTCAAAATTTGCCACATGATAGGAACCTTTGGTCACCTGTTGTTTTAATTTTCCGTTGACGTCATACAAATAAAAATGCGCCCATCCGTCGCGTTCCGACCAATGCAAGATTTCCTGTTCATTGTTGAACAACACCAATGGCCTTGATTCAATATAGGTGTTAAATCTTTCTTCAATCAACACCGTAACTTCGCCTGTTGTGATATCCGCCACACAGATATCCAGTTTTTTTCGATCTCGGCTGATGGTGTTAAAATAAATTTTCCCTTTTTTCGACAATAAAATTAAAGGCTTAAATTCATCATCGGCATTTGATTTTTTTTGAGGCGCCCGGTAAACCGTCAAACTTTGTTGTTTTACCGTGTCCAATTTTACTTTGGTGATATTTTTTGACGGAATATTAAAAATTAACAATTCTTGTTTAGAAAATTCATCTTCGCCTGGCATATGGTATTTATACGTTTCCAAAGTCGGCCTTTTTTTGGAAACCGAATTGATTACCCACAAATCCTTCAGCATTCTGTCATCCGATTTTTGAAAAATGAAATTCTTGGAATCGTGAGACCAGGTACCAAATATCCCCTTTCTTTCCTCCTTTTTTTCTTCTTTTGTTTCGTTATTTTCACCCCTGCTTCCACCGCCGTAACCATAATTTTCAACGCCGTCCGTTGTCCATTTGTTTTCAACAATAGTAGAATCTTTTTCATTTTTAACGGCTTTTAAAAAGTTTTCTTTGTCCATCCAATACAAATTGAAGTTTTTTGAAAACAATACAATTGAGCTGTCTGGCGCAATATTTGGCCAGCGTTTTAATTTTTCATCTTCCTTTTTATTGTCGATGATGGTCAGTTTGTTGTCGCCTAGTTTATACTCAAGGTGATACACTTTTTTCTCCATTTTAGGTGTCTTCTTTTTGTCCTTTTTAACGGTGGTTGAATCCTTTTCTGCATCTACTTTTTTCTTGTCAGATTTCACATCCTCTTCAACTGCTTCCACTTCTTCGGTTGAAGTAATTCTGAATCGAATGGCGGTTTCATTCTTGACAAATTTAAAATCGAATTTCGGCAAATGTTGCGCATCATAAGGATCTTTGGTGATTTCCGTTAACCATTTCGCCATTTTTGCGTTGTCAAATAATTTGGTTTTGGTTCTTTGGTCGGCATCAACCAAATAATAATTAGACCCGGAAGTTGTTTTGTACTGATACCAAAAACGATTTCCGATTTTTAACCAATGCGGGTCAACGTTAGTTGAATGAACCAATTTGGCCAGATTATCCGGCGAAAATTTGGCTGCCAACCGGTAATTTGGTGATGGCGTAAGACTGTTTTCAACGGTGTTGGACTTGGATTGTGCGTAAATAAAATTGGTGCTGATTAAAAATAATAGGAGTAATTTATAAAATTTCATATGAGTTTTGGTTGATTAAATATTTGAGCTAAAGTTCTTTAAAACTAATCATTTATCAAAGCTATAATTCATTTTTCTTGCACAAAAAAAGTCCTTATTCAAGAAACAAGGACTTTTATAAAATTATTTTTTTATTTTAATCGGCAAGCACAATCACGTAATTTTTTTTCATTTCAATGGTGCCGCTTTTTATTGGCAGTGAATATTCACCTTTTACATTGGTAAATTTACCTTCAAATTGCTCATCAATAGTGATGTTTGTGCCCTTAAATTTAACCTCGCCCTCAGTAAGCAAAGAAACTATGGGTGCGTGATGATTTAACAGCTGAAATTTGCCGTCACTTCCGGGAAGTGTCACTACATCCACTTTTGTGTGTAATATGGTGGCTTCCGGTGTTACTATTTCTAAAATCATTTTATATTGAGTATTAAGTATTGTGTATTCAGAATTACTTACTGAATACTGTAACTGATAACTGTTTTATGCTTCCGCTAACATTTTTTCACCTGCATCTATAGCTTCCTGGATTGATCCTCTAAGGTTAAACGCAGCCTCAGGGTATTTGTCAAGTTCACCATCCATAATCATATTAAATCCTTTAATGGTGTCTTTAATATCAACCAAAACACCTGGAATTCCCGTAAATTGCTCGGCAACGTGGAAAGGTTGCGACAAGAAACGTTGTGCTCTTCTCGCTCTGTAAACCACTAATTTATCTTCTTCAGATAATTCTTCCATCCCTAAAATGGCGATAATATCTTGCAGTTCTTTATAACGTTGCAACAATTCTTTTACGCGTTGTGCGCAATCGTAATGTTCGTTTCCTAAAATGTCGGCAGTTAAAATTCTTGAAGTTGAATCCAATGGATCCACAGCAGGATAAATACCCAATTCCGCAATTTTACGCGACAAAACCGTTGTGGCATCCAAATGCGCAAAAGTTGTAGCCGGAGCTGGATCCGTTAAATCATCCGCAGGCACATAAACTGCCTGAACTGAAGTAATTGACCCATTTTTTGTTGAAGTTATACGCTCTTGCATAGCACCCATTTCTGTGGCCAAAGTTGGTTGGTAACCTACCGCTGAAGGCATACGCCCTAACAATGCAGATACTTCTGAACCTGCTTGTGTAAAACGGAAAATATTGTCCACAAAAAATAATACGTCTTTTCCTTGTCCTTCGCCTGCACCTGCGCCATCACGGAAATACTCAGCAATGGTTAAACCTGATAAGGCAACACGCGCACGTGCTCCAGGAGGTTCATTCATTTGTCCGAAAACAAATGTCGCTTTTGATTCTCTTAATCCTTCTTTGTCAACTTTAGTTAAGTCCCATCCGCCTTCTTCCAAAGAGTGCATAAAAGCATCGCCATATTTTATAATGCCAGATTCCAGCATTTCTCTTAAAAGGTCGTTTCCTTCACGTGTTCTTTCACCAACACCTGCAAATACAGATAAACCACCGTGGCCTTTTGCAATATTGTTAATCAGCTCCATCAGCAATACGGTTTTACCAACACCGGCACCGCCAAATAATCCAATTTTTCCGCCTTTTGCATAAGGCTCAATTAAATCGATTACTTTAATGCCTGTATATAAAACTTCTGTTGAAGTAGATAAATCTTCAAATTTTGGTGCCTGACGGTGAATTGGCAATCCGTTTTCGCCTTCTTTAGGCAAATTCCCCAACCCGTCAATGGCATCTCCAATTACGTTAAACAAACGTCCGTAAATATCTTTTCCAACAGGCATTTGAATTGCTTTACCTGTGGCAACAACTTCTGTTCCTCTGCTCAAGCCGTCTGTTGAATCCATAGAAATGGTTCTAACGGTATCTTCACCAATATGAGATTGTACTTCTAACACCAGCAATGAACCGTCTTTTCTGGTAATTTCCAAAGAATCATATATTCTTGGAAGTTCAACGCCAGTTTCAAATTCAACGTCTATAACCGGTCCAATAATTTGTGCAACTCTGCCTGTAACTTTTGCCATTACTTTAACTATTTATTTTTTAGATATTTACTCTTTTGGGCTTCGCCTCTATTTTCAAGGTGCAAAGATAGTTTTTTGATTTTATTTTGAAAAAAAAATACGTGTTTTTTATAAAAAAGAAACGCCCTAAAAATTTAGGGCGTTTCTAAAAATAAACAATTTTGATTTTTATGGATTAATAGTCCAGGAAACAAAATATTGTGAACCTATTTTTCCTGTTCCGGGAACACTGTAATATTCTTTTCCTCCAATATTGGCACCCCCTATTTTAAACAGAGATTTCCATTTTGAAACGCTATAGTTAATTTGCGCATCAACTACTGAGCGAGAATCAATCATTCCATTTACAAATGTTGCTTCATACAAATACCTGTCACTCCATCTGTAATTTATATTGAACCCTAAGTTTTCAATAATATTTGTGTTTCCGAAGGAAATTTTCACTTTATGCTCCGGTGTGTTAAAACTGGCTTCATAATCTGGGTCTGTTGCTTGGTCAAAATCAAACTTTGCAAAAGTATAATTTACGCCAAAATTGTAATTGCCAAATATTTTGGTGTCAACACCAATTGCTGCGCCATAAGATGTAATGTCGGCAGGCGAGTTTGTGTATGTTTGAAAAGCTTTATAATCCCCTGAATTTAATGCAATTGCAGCTAAAGGAGCGGGAAGTGGACCACCAGGAACAAAGTCTGAAAAATCCGCTTTTCCATATAATGGCACTAACACTGTTTTAACACCTATAAAGTCCTCGTAATCATTATAATAAGCACTTGCGTCTAAAGATAATTTTCCGAAACCGGCTCTATAACCAACTTCATACGCGGATACTTTTTCTGGTTTTATAAGAGCAATATTCGATTTTACCGGAGCTCCTGCCAACACAGACGCCAAAGTAAATGAATTGTCATAAGCTCTTCTGCCCGATAATTCAACTGCGCTTGGGAAACCAAACAATTGCCCGGTAGCACTAACTGATATTGGACTTGATGTATATCGGTCTAAATTGTCTGGTGCCGATCCCACTAAAATAGCCCTACCTGCGTCTAAACCAATGTATTGGTCTTGGGTGGTTGGGTTTCTGAAACCTGTTTGAAAGGAAGCCCTTAAGTTACGCGTTTTTCCTTGCCCCAAAGAATAGGAAACTGAAACTCTTGGCGAGTAATTTCCGTCAAAATTTTGGGCTTTATCATAACGGAGAGATCCTGTAAATTTCAATCGGTCATCAACAAATTTCTTTTGCATTTGCATATAAGCGCCATATTCTTCATAGTTAATTGGGCCATCAGCATCAGTAAAAATTGTTCCTGAAGAGTTTAAAGAATATTGTCTCCATGAACCTCCAACTTGAATATCGGCAAAATCAACAAAATCTGCAAAATTATAATTGGCATCTGTGTGATAAATTTTTGTGTTATCTTGAAATTTAGCCCCTGTCAACAAACTTGGATCGGAAATTACTTTGTCAAAAGCTGTTTTAAAAGCTTCAGTTCCGGGAACCAATGCGCCAGTTTGCGCAAAGTCGCGAGCCTGTTGGTGAATTACGGCTGGATTTGGAGTTCCTCCGCCCAGTATTGTTCCAACATACGTTTGAAGATATGCTCCGGCATATTGGGTAAACCAATCTGTATCGGATTTCCAACTTCTGTTAATATTAATCGCGGCAAAACGGCTGTCATAAGAATCCCCTGCATCTTCATCCGTTATATATCCTCTTATAAAAAAGTTGTCGCCTTTAATTTCCAGTTTATGCTGTTGCATAAAGAAATTACCGAGATTATACCTGTTGGCGCCTTGGTAAATTGTATTTCCCTGACCAAACTTAGCATTGTAAATAATTTCCAAATCATTGGCAAAAGGCCTATAATGTAAAGCAAAATCGGCTTTTGCGCTTTTCGCATTATAGCCATTCATCATATCAACTTCATTATAACCTGTTCTTGAAACTATTGCAGAACCCATAGTTGAAGCAATAAAAGCAGGTACATTATTTGCAAGCGCAATTTGTTCAAAATTTAAAGTGGTTGAAACCTCATCACCATATACGTTTAAACCATCATAAGCAGGATTGGTTCTGTCAAATCCCGGATTTTCGTGGTCTTCATAATCTGTGGCATACCATTCTGTTCCTTTTAAATAGGAGAAAGACGCTTTTGCGGCAAACTTATCGCTAAATTTATAAGCCATTCTAATTCCCACATCGGCAAATTTATTGTCTCCGGCCGCTTTTTGTGAGGTAATTCCTGTTTTTCCATAAACACTGACGCCTGGAGAATCAAAAGGATTTTTACTGGTCATAAATAAAATTCCATTAAAGGCATTGGCACCATATAATGCAGAGGAAGCTCCCGGAAGCAGCTCAACAGTGTTAACATCAAGCTCAGACATTCCCAATAAGTTCCCCAAATTAAAGTTTAAAGCTGGAGATGAATTATCCATTCCATCAACCAATTGCATAAAACGAGTGTTAGCAATGGTGGCAAAACCTCTGGTATTAACTGATTTGAATGTAAAACTGCTTACATTAATATCAACCCCTTTTAAATTTTCCAATCCGTCATAAAAAGTTGGAGAAGACGTATTTTTGATTTCTCTAATATCCATTCTTTCGATGGTTACCGGAGACTCCAAAACGCGTTCTGGCGTTCTTGAAGCTGATACAACAACTTCATCCAATGCTGTAGCCGCTTCATCAAGCACTACGCTAACTTTTTGCTCGCTTTGGGTAATTTCAACTTTTGTTGATGCGTACCCAATAAGTGAAATTTCTAAGGTAAAAGGTGGATTTTGAGCCACTTTAAACGAAAAGTTTCCGTCAAAATCGGCCGTAGTTCCAATAGACTTCCCTAAAACTTTTATATTGGCGCCAGGAATAGGCTCACCGGTTTTAGCTTCTTTTACGGTACCTGTAATTGAAGTTTGGGCAAACATAACTGATCCCATACAAAGTACAAAAATAATACTTAATAGTTTTTTCATAATATCCTTTATAATATTGGTTAATGTTGATGCAAAATACAATTTTTTTCTAATTATTGTAAAAAACAGCATAAAAAATGGCATAAAAAGTTAATTTAATCTTTTTTTATCTATAATATGATAATTGTCAGGTCTTTATAAAATTTATAATTTATCAATAATTGCCCGTATTTGCGTTATTTTATGGCCTTTTTTTCAAAAATAGCTCAATAAGGCTAGTTTGTTTTCAGTTAATTAACTTCGCGATGAATAAATCAAACTAAAACGTTTTCGGGATTACAGATTAAAAAAAACCTCCCAAAATGGTTTTTTTAATTCCACCAATAATGTTTTTAAATAAAAAATTACAAAGTCGTCTGCGGCAAAACGTTTAATTCCGTAACAATTATTAGTTCGATTAGAATCAATTTTTTGAATAATTAATTTAATTTAATTTCCCTATTTTTGCTTCAAACTAAAAAATATATTTACTATGACTAAAATGATTCATTCTTATTGGGCCTACTTAGTGTTGCTTATTTTAATAATTGCCGTTATAAACGCCATTATTGGGTTCACTTCAAAAAAAGAATTCAAAGCCAAAGATTTGCGTATTTCGTTATTTGCCTTAATTACTGCGCACATTCAATTGATTTTAGGCTTTATTGCTTATTATACTTCACTTTATTATGAAACGATGCGAAATGTTGGTATGGGTGAAGTAATGAAAAACAGTGAACTGAGAAAACCTTTGATTGAGCATCCATTGCTAATTCTTATTGCCATTGCTTTAATTACTGTTGGTTTTTCTAAACATAAAAAGAAAACAGCCGATGCCACAAAATTTAAAACAATAGCCATTTTTTATACCATTGCCTTAATCCTTATTCTTGCAGTGATTCCTTGGAATTTATGGTTTTCTAACTAACAAAATTTCTATCCGAAGCCAATTGGCTTCGGATTTTTTTTAAATGATGAGAAAAATATTATCTTTTATTCTATCGGCAATTTTTTACCTTCTTTTCGGGGTTTTTCTGCTTATTTTTCACGTGTTGCAATGGCTGGGTTACAATATTGGAAAATACCGCGGACATAAAATAGCGGTGGATTTAATGAACGGCACCTTAACCTATCTCCTTTATGTTTTGGGAACGCGCATAAAATTTATCAGCAAGTATCCAATTCCTGAAAATGTTCCTTTGATTGTAGTTTCAAACCACCAAAGTATGAATGATATTTCACCCATTTCTTGGTTTTTGAGAAAACACCACCCAAAGTTTGTGTCAAAAATGGAGCTGGGAAAAGGCATTCCGAGCGTTTCCTATAATTTAACCCACGGCGGATCTGTGTTAATCGACAGAAAAGATTCCAGGCAGGCATTAACCGCCCTTAAAGAATTTGGGCAATACATTGAAAAAAATAAGTATTCTGCAGTCATTTTTCCCGAAGGCACCAGAAGCAAAGATGGCGTTCCCAAACGTTTTTCTGAAAATGGCTTAAGAATGCTCACCAAATTTGCGCCTTCTGCCTACGTAATTCCAATGACCATCAATAATTGCTGGAAACTCAACAGATATGGAATGTTTCCTTTGGAAGTTGGCGTAAAAATTACTTTTGAACTTCATGAACCCATTAAAGCAGATTCCATGGAATTTGTTAAACTTTTTGAAAAGGTTGAAAATACGGTTAAAAACGCTGTAATTTAGCACACTACCACTAAATTAAAATATATGTCATTACAAAATATAAGGTTAGAAGTGATGCTAACCCTTGAAAAAAACATCGACACTTTTGTTGAAAAGTTTTTGATAGTTCCAGAAAAAATTTGGCAGCCAACAGATTTCCTTCCAAATTCCCAAAGCGATACATTTATTGAAGAAATTAAAGAAATCAGAGAAATTTCCAAAGAATTGGATGATGATTTTTGGACTGCTCTGGTTGGTGATACCATTACAGAAGAAGCTTTGCCAACCTACGAATCGTGGTTGCTTGATGTTGAAGGAATTTCGCAAACCAGCAATAACGGCGGCGATAACGGCTGGGCAAAATGGATACGCGCCTGGACCAGCGAAGAAAACCGTCACGGCGATGTGTTGAACAAATATATCTATATGTCGGGCAGGGTAAATATGCGTGAAGTTGAAATTACCACCCAACATTTAATCGCCGACGGTATGGATATTGGCACTGGCCGCGATCCCTACAAAAATTTTGTTTATACCAGTTTCCAGGAATTGGCGACTTACATTTCGCACAACAATGTGGCAAAAATTGCCCGTAAAAGCGGACATACTTTATTGGCAAAAATGTCTAAAATAATCGCCGGCGATGAAATGCGTCACCATTTGGCTTATACTGAATTTGTAAAATAAATTTTTACATACGATCCAAGTGAAATGATGCTGGCTTTTCAGTATATGATGAAACACAAAATTGTGATGCCCGCTTATCACTTACGGCATTCATTTGAAGAAAAAGGAACGCTCTTCAGCCAGTTTTCAACTGTGGCGCAACGCGCAGGCGTTTATACCGGTTTCGATTATGTGGACATCATTAAAAAACTGAATGAAACTTGGGCCATTGACAAAATTACCGGATTGACGGATGAAGCCGAAAAAGCCAGGGAATATTTGTTAAAACTGCCAGAACGTATGTATCGCATTACCGAACGTATTGTGGTTCCCGACACAAAATATCCATTTAAATGGCTAAATCCAATATCCTAAATTAATAACGTCATGCTGAACTTGGTTCAGCATCTCACCATATAAGTTGAGCCCCTGAATTGAATTCAGGGTGACGCAATTTATTTGCTTTCAATTTCAAAAGAATCTCTGTCGTTTAAAAAACCAAGCTTGTTTCTTGTTTCGGAGATATGATTTTTATTTAGCGTAAAAATAATCGTTTCTTCTTTGTTTTCCGTGGTTTCAGCAACTTGCTCGCCCAAACAGTCATACGCTGCCGAATGGCCGTTGTATTCGTAATTATTGGCATCAACACCAACGCGGTTCACGCCAATTGTGTAACACATGTTTTCAATGGCACGCGCTTTTAATAAAGTGTCCCAGGCAGCAATTCTTATTTTTGGCCAGTTGGCAACATAAATTAACAAATCGTAATCTTCTGTATTGCGCGCCCAAACAGGGAAACGCAAATCGTAACAAACCAGCGGACAAATTTTCCAGCCTTTGTATTCTACAATCAACTTTTCCTTTCCGGCGACGTACACTTTATCTTCTCCGGCCAGGGTGAATAAATGCCGCTTGTCGTAAAAATTAATTTCTCCCGACGGATGCACGAACAGAAATCGGTTATAAAAGTTGTTGTTCTCAAAAATGATAACGCTTCCGGCAATGGCGGCATTTTTTTCGGAGGCTATTTTTCGCATCCAAACAACCGTTTCGCCGTGCATGGTATCCCCAATTTTTTGAGGATGCATATTAAAACCCGTCGTAAACATTTCAGGCAAAATGATCAAATCGACTTGTTCATTTATTTGATTTATTTTTTTTGAAA
>JACUUQ010000090.1 GCA_014859175.1 Lutibacter sp.
GACACAAATCGATTGCAAGAATTTAAACTAAATGCCTTGGCCCAGGCAAAAAAATTCAGTTTGGATAATGTTCTGCCTAAATACCAAGAGGTTTATAGAGAAGTTTTGGTAAATTGCTGTTAAGCGCCATAATAATTTAATGCCTCAATAATCAGGTCTTTTTCAACTTTGCAATCTAATTTAAACTGTTCAAAATCTGTTAACAAGACAAAATTTACTTGTCCGCCCACATTCTTTTTATCGTGAATCAAAAGGCTTATAATTCCTTCATAATCAAGCACATCGATTTCAGCTTTTTCGTAAATTTTGAGGATGGTTTCTTTGATGGATTTTACATGTTCCAAAGGAAAATTCAATAGTTTTTGCGAGATAAAAGCTTCTGTGACCATGCCAATGGCGATGGCTTCTCCATGCGTTAAATTTTCTTTGTCTTCCGATTCCAAAAAATAAGATTCAATGGCGTGGCCCAGCGTGTGCCCATAGTTTAAAATTTTGCGCAATCCCTTTTCTTTTGGATCTTTGGTGACCACTTCGTTCTTTATTTCAATAGAGCGATGAATTAATTTACTTATGGCGCCGATATTTAATTCTGCAAAATTACTGATTTCGTTCCACAAATTAATATCATACGTAATTCCGTATTTTATGATTTCTGCCAATCCGGAACGCAATTCACGGTAGGAAATAGTTTCTAAATAGCGCGGATCAATCAGCACCATTTCAGGGTCTGAAAACAGGCCAATCTGATTTTTTAAAACGCCCAAATCAACGCCGGTTTTGCCGCCAACAGATGCATCCACCATACTTAAAAGTGTTGTGGGAATATTTATAAAAGCAATTCCGCGTTTAAAAGTGGAAGCCACAAATCCGCCCAAATCCGTAACAACGCCGCCGCCCAAGTTAATCATCAGGCTTTTCCTGTCCGCGCCCAACTCAGTTAAAGCATGCCAAACGCCAGAACAGGTATCCAGATTTTTATTTTCTTCACCCGCTTCAATCTCAATAATTTCAATGCCTGCTTCAGTTTCAAGTTCCTGCATTAAAATTGGCAAACAATGAACATTTGTATTTTCATCAACCAAAATAAAAATGGTTGAAGGCCTGGTTTCAGAAATATAAACATTTAGTTTTCTGTAGGCGTCATCATTAAAGTTTACAAAGTAATTATTGGATAAAATAGGTGTCATTTCGGATAATATTTTGTGCAAATTAAAGGTAAAAAAATTAAAAAATAAACACTTTGTGGGTATCTTTGTATAAATAGAATCTACAATGAAAAAAATATTCGACAATACTGAAGTAGCCTTTGCTTTAAAATCTAATTCTGAGCTTGAAAGAGCCTATTATTTATTTGAAATGATTAAGCGTGAGCCTCTTGTTAAAATTGGCACGGCCGTTACCAAGTTTGCGCTTAAAACGCATTTGCCTGTTGAAGGCATTATCAGGACTACCGTTTTCGATCATTTTTGCGGTGGCGTTAACGAAAAGGATTGCATGCCAACAATCGATAAAATGTACACTAAAAATGTATATTCCGTATTGGATTATTCCGCTGAAGGCAAAGAAGTTGAAGAGCAATTTGACCTGGCAATGGAAAAAACATTAAATACCATAAAATTTGGTCTTGAAAAACCAAGCATTCCATTTGCAGTATTTAAACCAACTGGATTTGGCCGTTTCGAAATTTACCAAAAAGTAACAGAAGGCGCAGCGTTAAGCGCCCATGAAGCGGTTGAGTGGAAGCGGGTTAAAGAAAGATATGACACCGTGAGCAAAGCAGCCCATAAAGCGGATATTCCTTTATTAATTGACGCAGAGGAAAGTTGGATGCAACTTGCCGCAGATGATTTAATTGAAGAAATGATGGAAAAATACAATAGAGAAAAAGTGATTGTATTTGGCACTTTACAATTATACCGTTGGGATCGATTGGATTATCTTAAAAAATTGCACAGTCGAGCTAAAGAAAAAGGTTTTAAAATTGGACAGAAATTGGTGCGTGGGGCTTATATGGAAAAGGAACGTGAACGCGCTGATGAATATGGATACAAAGACCCAATTTGTGAAAACAAAGCCGCCACCGATAAAATGTACAATGATGTTTTGGCCTATATGATGGAAAATATTGATGATATGGCCATTTTTGCAGGAACGCATAATGAAGACAGCGCTTATTTGGGTATGGATTTAATGAATAAATTTAATTTCGATAAAAATGATCAACGAATTTGGTTTGGACAGTTGTATGGAATGAGCGATCATATAAGTTATAATTTGGCTGCAGCCGGATACAATGTAGCCAAATATTTGCCATTTGGTCCCGTTCGCGATGTGATGCCTTATTTAATTAGGCGTGCTGAAGAAAATACTTCCGTGGCCGGACAAACAAACAGAGAGCTTGAATTGCTGAAACGTGAGCGTGAAAGACGAAAAATTTAAAGGTTTCTTGAAATTATTATAAAACTGCCAGAAATGGCAGTTTTTTTATGTTATTTTTTAAAATAATAATTTACAAATAAATAACAAAAATTGCTGTAGAAGTCTATTTATAATCCATTCTACCACAGATTTGATTGCACGTAATTTTCAAAAAAAACAATTGTACGTTATCTAATATATACTATTACAGTAAGTTAAGTGCTGAAAAGGAGAAAAATCATTATGAAACTTTTGTGATATAAAACGAAATAAAACAACTACTTTTGCATCGCCTAAAAAAATTAGAACATGCAATCTATCAGAAACATCGCTATTATAGCCCACGTTGACCACGGAAAAACAACTTTGGTTGATAAAATTATTGATCAAGCCCATATTTTAGATGAACGAAAAGTTCGTACCGAGTTATTATTGGACAGTAATGATTTAGAAAGAGAAAGAGGAATTACCATCTTGTCGAAAAACGTGTCTATTATTTATAAAGGCGTAAAAATCAATATTATTGACACTCCCGGTCACGCCGATTTTGGAGGTGAAGTTGAAAGGGTATTAAATATGGCCGACGGTGTTTTATTGTTGGTGGATGCTTTTGAAGGACCAATGCCACAAACACGTTTTGTTTTAGGTAAAGCACTTGAGTTGGGTTTAACACCAATTTTGGTGGTTAATAAGGTTGATAAAGAAAACTGTACCCCTGATATCGTTCACGAAAAAGTATTCGATTTAATGTTTGCTTTAGATGCAACAGAAAAACAATTAGACTTTGCAACTATTTACGGTTCCGCTAAAAATAATTGGATGAATACCGATTGGCGAGAGGAAACTGATAATATTATTCCGCTATTGGATGCCATCTTAGAAAATATTCCGGAAGCTCCTTATTATGAAGGAACGCCACAAATGCAAATTACTTCCTTAGATTTTACATCTTTTGTTGGTCGGATTGCTATCGGACGCGTATTTAGAGGCGATTTGGTTGAAGGTAAGGATTATGCGATTTGTAAAGCGGATGGTACTTTTAAAAAAGTACGCATCAAAGAACTTCATACTTTTGAAGGGATGGGCAAAGATAGAGCAGCTTCAGTGCGATGCGGTGATATTTGCGCCATCACAGGGATTGATGGATTTGAAATTGGTGATACCATTGCAGATCTTGAGAATCCGGAACCATTAACAAGGTTAAAAGTGGATCAACCTACTATGAGTATGTTGTTTACCATTAACAATTCTCCTTTTTACGGAAAAGAAGGAAAATTTGTGACTTCCCGTCATTTGCGCGAAAGATTGTATAAAGAAACTGAAAAGAATTTGGCCCTTAGGGTGGAAGATACGGATAGTGAAGACCGATTTAATGTTTTTGGACGCGGTATTTTGCATTTATCTGTATTGATTGAAACAATGCGAAGAGAAGGCTATGAATTGCAAGTGGGCAGACCGCAAGTAATTATGAAAGAAATTGACGGCGTTAAATGTGAGCCTTATGAAACATTGGTAATTGATGTTCCTGAAGAATCTTCAAGCAAAGTAATTAACTTGGTTTCCTTGAAAAAAGGAGATTTATTGATTATGGAACCTAAAGGTGATTTGCAACATTTAGAATTTTCAATTCCCTCAAGAGGTTTAATAGGTTTGCGTAATAAATTATTGAATGCTACAGCAGGTACCGCCATCATTAACCATAATTTTGTTGAGTTTAGCCCATATAAAGGTGATTTTAACGAGGTGGTAAATGGGGCTTTAATTTCTGCAGAAGCAGGAAAAGCAACAGCTTATGCAATTGATAAACTGGGAGACAGAGGGGTTTTCTTTATAGATATCAACCAAGAAATTTATAAAGGACAAGTTGTTGGTGAAAATAACCGTCAGGATGATATGTCTATCAACTTGATTAAAGGTAAAAAACTAACAAACGTTCGTAAATCAGGAACAGATACTGCGGTAAACATTGCACCTAAGAAAGAATTTTCTTTGGAAGAGTGTATGGAATATATTAAGGATGATGAATATTTAGAAGTTACGCCATTAAGTTTGCGTATGCGGAAAATTAATTTCAAGTAAACTTTTTTAAAATTTTAAAAGCGCTTTCATTAATTTGAAAGCGCTTTTTTTTGTTTGTTACATTGTCAAAAGAAGGAATTAGTGATTAATTTACGAGTTGCTCTACCATTATAGGGCAGGAGTAAGGGTTAATTATTAGCCATTTACGTGATAAATAGACAGACTTATTAACAATTTTTATATTCCTGTAAAAAAATACCAGATAATTTAACTTCCCATAAATATATAAATTCATTTAGTTGAATATCCTATTTAAAAATCGGGGAATTGAAGCCCATAGCCTATAAACAAAGGGATTCACTCAGGAAAATAGTTTTGTGATTACTTAATAAACCACCTGTTATCTGATTATAAATTTGGGTTTTAAATCTAATTTTTGATAATAATTTGAAAGTTTTTAACAAAAATATTTGGTTGTTTTAATTTTTGTACATACATTTGATGTATATACAATAGTAGTATAGATAATTGTTGTCCCCCCGAAGTTGAATAAAAATGATAAAAAGGATGCGTCAAGCCTACCTGATTATACAATTGAGAATATATTGCATACAGGTAATTGGATGAATGAAAAGTTTTCAGATCATTTAAAAGAATATGCTTTATCAATTCAACAATATCAAGTATTAAGTTCTTTAAGAGCATTGAAAGGTGAACCGGCAAATCTTTTAACATTGCAAGCCGAAATGGTGAGCAAAAACAGTAATACAACGCGTTTGGTTGAAAAATTACGGTTAAAAGGTTTGATAAGCAGAATTCAAAGTGAAGAGAATAGGAGGATGGTAGAAATTAGGATCACGGAGAGCGGTTTAAATTTGCTGGAAGAAATTGACAGTGTGCATTCGGAATTTAAGAATGACATTGTAGCAGGCTTAACAGAAGATGAAATTTTGACTTTGAACAGATTATTGGAAAAAATTAGGAATAAATAAATCAACCCCAAATAAAAATAGGCTATTTTAAGAATAATGAGTTATTACCCCAACAAGTTATTTAAAAGATACCTGAAATAAACAGTAAGAATTAATTACGTAGTAAGAATTAATTAAATTAAACAGTAAGAATTAATAGTAAGAAATTAATTGATTGGTAAGAAAAAATTAAGAACCGTTAAAACCTTTACGAATTTATGAAAGACTAAACAACCCTTTGAGGTAGTGTCACTGTAGTCACATACTTAAAAAAGCAATCCGAAAATGCTTTATACAAAGTTAGATGGTTAGTAAGAACCTTGATGCTACCTCTTTTTTTATAATAAATATACGTTAGGAATACATAAATCAGCCCCCAACTCCAAAACCCCAAAAAACATGAGTTCACTATTATTAAGCATATTAATAATAATTTCTCTGACTGTTACATTTTGTAACAGGTTGTTTCAAAGCAGGATTAAAAATTCAAAGCCTTTGATACATTTATTTATAATATATTTATCTGATTTTGATCAATTTAACTTGTCAAAATCAGATAAATTTTTATGCAAAATTAAAATCGGCCGCAACACATTTATCCAAAAGCAACCTTTCCCACAACGGTAACCGGAAGATAAATACTGCGGCTGTATTTTTTTTAATAAATCCAAAATAGATATTATAAATTCTTTAATTGACTTAAAGAACAGTTTATAAAATATTAATTAAAAATTTTTGAATTATGATTTTAATTGAGAAAAATATTATTAAACGAAAAAAGTTTAAATTAGAAAGTATCTATATAAATACACTAATTCCATATTTTAAATTCAGAAACAGTAACGGAAGTTTAATAGCACCAAAAAAGTGCTGTATTGCGTTTTAATATAAAAAAACAGTTGTAATTATCTTTTAATTGTCGTCCCCACAACGGTAGTATAAAAAAGATATAGCTATTACAACTGCTTTTTGAAACTTTATTTCTTAAAAACAGCCGCGAAAATCTCGAAAAAAATTGTCGTCCCCACGAAATTTTTTACTGCAAGCATCACGACTGCAAATTTTTTTATTTTATCCTAACGGGATAAAAATAAAAAATTACTGAATATTTTTTTATGCCGTAAATGTAAAATATAACATTTATAATTCCAATTATTTTTTGCTTTAATTTTTTGGCAATTGTGCCTGTATTATGATATATTTATAGAAATTTTAAGCCTTTTAAAATAATAAAATGATAAAAAACAGCTTCAGCCTTACTTTAAATGTCACTGAAAACGATCTTGATTCGCTAAATCACGTAAACAATGTCACTTATTTGCAATGGGTGCAAAATGTTGCTGAAAAACATTGGAATGAGATTGGCAATGCTGACAGCGAAAATAAGTATGTTTGGGTTGTGATCAGACATGAAATTGATTATTTTTTACCCGCTATTTTGAATGATGAAATTACCATAACCACTTATATTGGAGATTCTTATGGCGTAAAGTCGGAACGTTTTGTGGAAATTAAAAAATCAGATAAATTATTGGTCAAAGCAAAAACAATTTGGTGTTTGTTAGATAAAAACACGATGAAACCAGTTAAAGTTCCTGCTGAAATAATGGAAATTCTTCAGTCTAATAAAGGCATAGTTTAAGCTTAATTAAGGTTTCGGTTTATTTTTTTCTTCAATCCATTTCGACATATATTTTGTGCTTTGTAAAGTATGGTGCGCCAAAATGGCTCCTGTAAAATTTTTCAATCGATGTTCCGCCATATTTTTTTGAATTGCTATAATTCTATTCAGCAGTTTTCTTTCGTATTTTTCTTTAGAAAAACAGAAATTGATAATTTCAACGCCACTTTTTTGCGCATTTTTCCATAGATTTTCATTTGTATATAATTCAACCGATTTTAACGCAAATTCTTTTGGATCGTCTGCAATAAAACCGTTCCAGGGTAATTTATGATGCATTGCTTCTGCACCAATGCTGGTGGTTACGCTTGGTGTTCCATATTTCATGGCATCGATCAATTTTCCTTTTAAACCCGCCCCAAACATAAGCGGCGCCAAACAAACTCTGGCGTTTGTGAAAGTAACTTCAATATTTTCAGTCCAGCCTTTTATCAGAAATCCATCTTTTTTATGCTGTAATTGTTGCACTTTTTCTGTGGCATAAGCGCCATAAATATGCATTTCAGCTTCTGGCAATTTTTCACGGATTAAAGGCCAAATAACAGTTTTTAAATATTGAACGGAATTCCAATTGGGCTCATGTTTAAAATTTCCGATGGTTATAAAATGATTTCGACTTTGGAAAGCAGGATAGGAGTGAATTGTTTCAAAAGTTAACTTATTCAATAAAAATGGCACATAAAGCAACAATGTTTTATCAATATTGAATGTCTTTTTTAACAATTTCATTTCATATTTTGAAATGATAAGCGTTAAATCACAGCGATAAATACTGGCAATTTCACGTTTTGCCAAATCACTTGTCAAGTGTTTTAAATCAACTTTTTCATTATTTTTATAAGCAACTTGTCTGGCGTTTCTTAAAAAATGTAAATCCTCCGTATCCAAAATTCTGATGGCGTCCGGACAGTTTTCAGCAATTCTCCAGCCAAATTGTTCTTCTGTCAAAAAACGGTCAAACAAAACAAAGTTTGGATTAATTTTCTTTATCAATGAATCAAAACTGGAATCGTTAAGTAAAATATCGAATGTTTGGATGTTTAATTTTTCTAAGTCAAAAGAGTTTTTCGTTTTTGAAGCGGCGCAAACGAAGGTAACCGTAAAACCATTTTTTTGAAATAAGGAAATCAATTGAAGCATTCGGCTTCCGGCAGCCGTTGAGTTGGGCTCAGGCCAAACAAATCCGATAATTAAAAGGTTCTTCATAAGGGTCAAAAATAGGAATTTATTAAAGTAATTCACTTAAAAATGGGACATAAAAAAAACTGGATTTAACTTTCAGGCTTAAAATTTTTTTATAAATCAATTTTTATGAAACTTAGTATTTTTTGGTTCATTTCTCGAAAACCAAATTAAGAATATCGCAATAAGGATCACCACAAACGACCAAATCATATATTGAAACGGCACTTCCATAAATTTTTGAATAAATAGGTTGTAAGTAAATTGGGCAATTACGGCAATAAGCAGTATCACAAAAAGAATTGTGGCCCATTTTTTTTGCATTAATAGTGCAGCGCTACCAAATACGCCGGCAAAAACGGCTATGGCAAAAGCTGTGGTTACATAAGCAGGTATGTTATTATGATAATCTTGTTTGCCTTTCGGAAGCACTTTTAAAACCTCTTATGTCATGTAAGCTTCACCTAAATTGGCTATTACCCCTATAATATTCCAAAGTAAGGCCTCTGCGCTAATAATTTAAAAAGTGCTTGTTGGTTTGTTGATTGTTTCTGTCATAATTACATGTGTTCGTTGATTTTGATTATTGGTTTGGAAGAATGAATTAAAATTCCGCAATAAATTGAATATTAGCTAATTGTTGACATTAAGCGCTTGGTTACCATTTATAAATAATAAATTGGACAATGGTTTGTATTAGGATTGACTATTTTAATGATTTGCTTCAAATATCTAAAAAAATGAAATTTGAATCAACTCCGATAACTCCGATATTCAATTTTCAACAACTTTTTACCCCTACCCTAAAGGGAGAAGTTGTTGAAAATCAATAATCTAAAATAATAAAAAAAACTAATTTTTAGCAAAAGTAGCTTTTTAGAGCGGACTCAAATTTACTTATTTTGATGCTATTTTGTATTTAAATGTTGCTTTCAAAGGCTAAGTTCTATTTAAAACAGCATTTGCGTTAGGGATTGCAGTGAAAATCCTTTTTTGATTCGCCTTTTCGGCGAATTAAAAAAGATTGTAACGGAAAGCCCGACCCGCTTTTTCGGCGGGGAACGCCCAAAACATTTAGCTAATAATTGCTGTATTTATTAGAATTAAGTACTTTCAAATAATTAATTTCTATAAATTGTATCATAAATTCCATTATCAAATTAAATAAGCCCCTGTAATTGGTTGAAAATCTTATTAAATTAACAATAATTTTATCAAAATTAAAATGGAAAGGTTATATTTGCAAAAGTTTCTGTAAAAATTAAATAGCTATATTTAGTTCATTCGGGGATAAGTCATTGCAATTATTGGATAAATCATTGTGTAAATCAATCTTAAAAATTGTCATTATCCAATCTTTATTATCATATTTAGATGACAACCTTAACTGTTTGGGGATAAACAGATCAAATAATAAAAATTAAACATCATTAATTAATGGCCGGATCACAGGAAACCTTTGGTAAAAAAGAAAGAGAAAAAAAGCGTCTAAAAAAGAAGCAAGATAAACTAATTAAAAAAGAAGAACGCAAAGCGGGCGGACAAGAGAGTGAGTTTATTTATGTGGATGAGTTTGGACAACTTACTGATACACCAATGGATCCATCAAGAAAAATAAAAGTGGATGCCTCAACTATTGAAATTGGGATTCCTAAAAAAGAAGACAGAGGCGAAGAAGAAGTTGCCGTAAAACAAGGTAAAGTTTCGTTTTTTGACTCATCAAAAGGATTTGGTTTTATTATTGAAACCCAATCACAAGAAAAATATTTTGTGCACGTAAGCGGATTGTTGGAAGAAATTAAAGAAAACGACAAAGTGAGTTTTGAACTGGAACGCGGATTGAAAGGGATGAATGCCGTAAGAGTTAAGAAAGTATAAGTTTTAATAAACATATAATTTACATAAAAGCCGTTTTTTAAGCGGTTTTTTTTATAAAACTACTCGTTTTTCCTTTTGCCGAAATCATTTTTTGCGTAAATAATAAATAGTTAAAGCCTTATAAATAAGCGTATATTTGCACCTTTCAAAAAAATAAAATTATGGCCACATTTTCAGCATTAGGGATCCGCAAAGAATATATAGAAGCATTAAAAGAATTGGGAATTAAAAATCCTACAGAAATTCAGGAAAAAACAATTCCTGTTTTGTTGAATTCAAAAACCGATTTTATTGGTTTGGCGCAAACAGGAACCGGTAAAACTGCTGCGTTCGGATTGCCAATATTGCACAACATCAACAGCGCTTTGCCATATACACAAGCTTTAATTTTGGCGCCAACGCGCGAATTGGTGCAGCAAATAAAAAAACAACTGTTTAAATTCACGAAATATACCGACGATAAAATTTTTGTGGAAGGTGTTTACGGTGGTGAAAAAATTGATATTCAGATGAAATCGCTGAAAAGAACCACGCATATTATTGTGGCGACTCCCGGCAGATTGCTCGATTTAATTGAAAGGGGAGAAGTTGATTTAAAGAAGATATCGACCTTGGTGTTGGATGAAGCTGATGAAATGTTGAGCATGGGTTTTAAACAGGATTTAAACAGGATTTTAAAATTCACAAGCGGTTCAAGAAATACCTGGTTATTTTCTGCAACAATGCCCGAAGAAATTTTAAAAATAATAAAAACGTATATGGCGGCCAATACGCCTAAAGTGGCCGTAAACAAAAAGGATTTGGTGAATGTGAATATTACGCACCAATACATTAAAACTGAGGTAGA
>JACUUQ010000091.1 GCA_014859175.1 Lutibacter sp.
TCTGTTTTTGCAAAGCAAAAGCGCAATACTTTGGTGTCTAAACCAGCTTCATTGAATACCGAAATTGGGATGGAAGCAATTTTCTGTTCTTTGGTCAATTTGATTGCAAAGTCAACATCGCTTTCATTGGTTATTTTTGAAAAATTCAACAATTGGAAATAGGTTCCTGTTGAAGGCTTGAAAATGAAGCGGGAATCTTTCAGCAGACTTAAAAACAAATCTCTTTTTTGCTGATAAAAACCGCCCAACTCCAAATAATGACTGGGATTTTTTAAATATTCGGCCAGTGCAACCTGCGTAGGATGATTTACGCTAAACACGTTAAATTGATGCACTTTTCTAAATTCTTCGGTCAATTTGGTCGGCGCTATGCAATAACCCACTTTCCATCCTGTATTGTGAAATGTTTTTCCGAAGGAAGCCACAATAAAAGCCCTTTCGGCCAAAGTAGGAAACAACGATGCCGATTGGTGTTTTTCGCCGTCAAAAATAATATGCTCATAAACCTCATCGCTCAGCAATAAAATGTTGGTATTTTTCAACAACGCTTCCAATTGCTGCATATCGCTTTTTGACAAAATTCTGCCCGATGGATTGTGCGGAGAATTAATGATAATCATCTTCGTTTTATAGGAAATCAAGCCTTTTACTTTTTGCCAGTCGATACTGAAATCTTCCGGATCTAATTGCACCGAAATTGCTTTTCCGCCAAAAAGTTCGATGGTTGGCTCATAACAATCGTAGGCCGGTTTAAAAATAATGACTTCATCATCTTTATGGACTGTGGCGGCAATGGCTGTAAAAATTGCTTGGGTGGCGCCTGCCGTAATGGTAATTTCCGTTTCCGGATGGTAAGTAGCGCCATATAAATTATACATTTTATCGGCAATGGCTTCACGCAAACTTAAAATCCCCGGCATTGGTGCATACTGATTTTTACCGTTAACCATCGCTTTATTCACCAAGTCAATCAGTTTTAAATCACTTTCAAAATTTGGAAATCCTTGTGATAAGTTAAGTGCATTTTCTTCGGCCGCCAAAGCACTCATGATGCTAAAAATACTGGTTTTAACAGCGGGAAGTTTTGAAATTACAGAAACCTTAAAGTTGGGCATATGAATCGTTGATTTGTTTATTTGTGAATCGTTAAATTATTTAGAGTTTTAAATAAATAAGCTTTTAACTTTTTAATCGTTTAAAGTTACTAAAATTAAACTTCTGGTGAAAATTCCAATATATTGGAGGCTGGAAATTCCGAGATTAAGGATTTTCTTCAAAAATAAAAATTCACCAATATTTTATTTGAATCTCATCTAAAATTTAGCCAACTTGCAGCTTTAAATTTTAAAGATGAACTATTTTAAAAACTTATGGAAAACGTACGCGCCTTATTTTACTGATGTTTGGCAATATTTAATCATTATCGTTATTTTTATAATCGCCGGCATTGTTTATTTGATTATCCAATAAAACAAAAAAGTAAATACAATTGTTATAACCTTATTGGAAGATTATTGTTTTAGTTCTGCCGGAAGTTATACAGGTGTGAAAAACGAATTGGAAGTTGTTTTGTTAGAATTATTTTACGATAAAGTTAGCGTTTAAAAGAGGTCTATGAAAAGCGCCAATGATGCGGGGCACGGATTACAAATTCCGCGCTATAAAGTCCATTACTTCCACTGATGCACTGAATCTTTGAATATATGCAAGCTTTAACAATCTTCATTTAATACTTTATTCTAACTTTATCCAAGTTTCATCGATGTTTTAACTATAGGTCTAATTTGGACTAAAAAGTTAGAATTGGCTGGAACGTATTTTCGCCTTTAATCATTCCTTTGTGTATCAAATTTGTTATGATCGTTTCATTTTTTTATTTAATGGGCATCTATAGCTTTTAAATTCGTAGTAATGCTATTTTTATAATAATTTCAATCATTATCACAATCTATTATTTATTCCATTATCCATTAAATTAGCGGCAAAAGCAATTAACTTATCAAACTTCCTCAAATTCCAAATAATCTGACAAGGAATTGCGAACATACGATGACAATCTTTTAGTGCTTATTAATACTGAATTATTATATTTTGTAATTTTTTTAATGTCCTCAACCACTAAATCTAAATAATTTTCTTTTGGTAAAATTTTGGCAATCAAACCTAATTTTAAGGCTTCTTTTGAGGAAATTTTTTCTGAAAAAATTAATTCTATAGCCTTGCTATAGCCTAATTGATTTACTAAAAAATAGGGCAAACCACCACTTGGATGCAATCCATATTTGTTATGGGCCAAAGAAAAATAGGTATCGGATGTTGCATAACGAATATCCGTTGCCAAAGACAATCCAAAAAACGGCGTTACAATATCACCGGAAAGAACTGTGAAACATAGTTTTTTGTAATTTGAAATATATTTTACAAAGCGATTTATGATAATATTTTCTCTAGTAGATAACTTTCGGATATCAAAATTTGAAGTTTCAGAATCTTTGCTTTTAGTTTCAGTATACATTAGTTTACCCAAAAAACTATCATAAACTTTTTCACCATAACACTCTGGATCATTTAAAAATAGAAGCGCTTTAATTTTGTGGTCATGTTGTAAGTTGTTTAGCGTTTCAAAAAGTAAATCGCATTGCGCTCTATTGGAAAGCAATCCAAACACATCATTTTTAAAAAAGAGAACTGCAAGCTCATCCTTAATAGTAATTTCATAAAAATTGGTTGTAAGATTTTCCATATTTCTTTGTTTTAATAAAAAGTTTCATCTGTTTAAATTTTATTTTTTATTGGTACAGATGCTGTTCGCCATTAATCATTTCTGTGTGTATCAAAATTTGTTATGGCTCGTTTCATCTGTTTAAATTTTATTTTTTAGCGGTAACAGATGCAGTTCGCCATTAATCATTTCTGCGTGTATCAAAATTTGTTATGGCTCGTTTCATTTATTTTTAAATGGATTTGACCATTAAATCAAAAACTTCATCAAAAAAGTTTTCAGAACCTAAGTTACCGCATTTTCAATAGTTCTTTATTCGATATATTCAGATATTTATTAGCATTATTATCATTTTCTAGAATTCAAGTATTCAGAGATTGCTTTAATTGTAGCGTCTTCGCCTAATTTAATTAATTCATCAGCCTTAAAAAAATCAAAAGTACTTGCAGAATCAAAAGGTATGTTTATAACAATGTCCGGTTTATGTTTTTCAACATTATCTTTTGCAAGTTTATGTACCATCGCATATGTGGCAGTGTTTAAAAGAGAAAAATAACCAAGGCTTTTTTGATCTCCTGAGCTAATAAATTTGTTAATGCCATTAACAAAATCATTTATCGTTAGATTAAACCCTTCCTGTTTTTCCATTACTGTTTTTGGATTTATAATAGTGTTCATTTTATTGCCATATAAATTAACAACAACCAAAATATCATTGTTTTCTCTTGCTACATACTGTATGGGAACAGGGTTTAGCACACCGCCATCAATCAACAAAGTGTCTTTATATTTTACGGGTGTTATAAGGGACGGTATTGCAACTGATGCCCTAATTGCTTCATAAAAACTTCCGTCAGAAAAAACCACTTCTTTTTCATTTATAATATCAGTTGCAACTGCAGTGAATGGGATGCGCATATCTTCAATCAGCATGTCAGGAATAAATGTTTTCATTTTGTTGAAAACTTTTTCTCCTTTTATCAAACCGTTAGATGAAAGTGTAAAATCCATTAAATCCCAAATATTTTTTTTATTTAGTGTTTTTACCCATTCAGTATATTCCGGCAATTTATCCATAGCACATAGTCCGCCAATCACAGAGCCAATTGAAGAACCTGAAACAGATGAAATTTCAAAACCCTGTTTTTCAAGTTCGTTAATTATCCCTATATGGGCAAGACCTTTTGAGCCACCGCTCGACAATACCAATGCTACTTTTTGCTTCATCTATCTTTTTTTAAATTAATTTTTTGACATACGAAATCAAATCACCAACGGTTTTTATTTCGTAAAATAAATTATAATCTATGTTGATTTTTAGTTGTTCCTCTAAATCCATATATAATTCGGCTAAATCAAGGTCGTCAAAATTCAAATCATCTTGAAAAGATGAATCAATTTTTATATCTGTTGATTCACTGGCTGACAAAACACAAATTCTTTCAATTATTATTTTTTCCATACTTCCTGTTTTTTGACTGCTTTTTTTTGAATTATTGAAATTTCTATTTGTCAATCATTGATTAAAAAGGGGCAATTAAATAATAATAGGTTTTATAAATCCATCTTTAAAATATCTTCATGTCACTTTACCTTGTTGTTTTCCCAACAGAAAGCAAATAGTTTGAAACTTTTATTTTGTACTGGCTTTTTGCATCTATTAAAGCATCTTTAGCTTGTTGCGCAATTGCTCTTGCTTCCAGAAAATCTGAGGTGCTTGTAATGCCGGCCTCATAATTATCCTCCAATTCTTTTTGATATTCCAAAGATTGTTTTAAAGACGATTTTGCAATATCAATTTGCTTATAACTATCTGTTAAATCTCTGTAGGCTTTTGACATTTGCAATTGTAAAAGCTCAGATTTTTCATCAAGGTTATTTTGTGCAATATTAATTTTTATGGTATGTTCCTGAAGTTTATAAGTGCCGCCCCACCAATCTGAGATTGGTATGGATAATGTTGCAAAAGCCAATCCGTACTTATTTTCTTCTTCGTACGCGTCAAGATACAAGCCGCTTACACCAATTGCCAATTGGGGTAAAAATTCTCCTTTGGCCATCTTTTTTTGTAAAATTTCAGCATCCAAGGCCTTGTTGAGCATTTTATATTCCTGCCTGTTATTTAATCCTAACGAAGGTTTAACATAATAACTTTCGGGAGGAAGAACAGAAACAATGGAATCATTTACTTGAAACGAATCATTATAGGGTATTCCAATATGTTGACAAAACACCATTTTTAGCATTTCCGTTCCATTGGTAAGTGTTAATTTATTGGCTTCAATTTTGTTTAACTCCAATTTTACTTTTAGCAAATCGCTCTTATTAATCAAGCCGGCATCATAAAAATCCTGTACCTCTTTTTGCAGTGTCAGTAACAGTTTTTCATAACTATGAAGCGTTATTTCTTTTTCTTTGAGAGCAACAAGATTCCAATAATAATCTTCGGTAGTTGCCAAAATTTGATCTGTTGAGAGATTCACTTGATATTGACTAATTTCCTCACCTAAATTGGCTAGTTTGTTTCCATTTCTAATTTGTCCGCCTGCGTATAAAGGCTGTATGGCAGTCACTAAGACTGTATTGGCATAATCCAGAGATTGGATACTTATTGGGGGAATGTAAGCAAATTGGGTTGCATTGGCCAAATTTGCCGGATTTCCATCATATACCGGGAGATTCATTTCTGGGGTTTTAATATCCAGAAGATAGTCAGAAGAGCGAATCGCAAAAGCCGATGCACTAACCTTTGGAAAGTAATTGGTAAAAGCATTTTTTTTTACTTTTTCGGAAGCCTTCAGTTTTAATCTGGATTCTTTAAGAATTTTATTATTTTTTACTGCAAGTACCTTACTTGAGTCTAGCGTAATGTTTTGCCCTATTGCTGAAGATGCAACAAAGATTAACGCAAGTACTATCGTTATTTTTATGGTTTTCATTAAAATAAAATTATTTTGTATGTTATTCAACTATTGCTTTAATGTCTTTACTGCTCGTAGATTTCCAATAAAGTACCGGAAGTATTAATAATGTTAATACCATACCTGTAATTAGACCAAAACATATTACAGTGCCTAAAGGGCCCCATAATGGTGAATTGCTAATAATCATAGGAATTACACCAACTGCTGCTGCCATTGAGGTTAGAAAAATAGGTCTCATCCTTCTTTTTCCTGCCGCCAAACCTGCTTCTTGGAAAGACATTCCTTTTGTAACCACCAACTGCCTCGCATAGTCTACGAGGATAATACCATTTCTAACCACGATACCCATCAAACCGATAATACCGATAAAAGAGGTAAAACTAAAAGGGTATTTTAGCAGTAACAATCCCAATCCGGCACCAAAAATACTTAACAACATCGTTGACATAATGAGTAATGCCCTTCTAATGGTTTTAAATTGAATTATTAATATGAAAAAAATTAGAATAACACTTACCCCAAGAGAAATCGCCATAGGTGTATAATTTTCTATGGTAGCCTCATTTTCACCGCCATAATTTATGCTCAATCCGTCAGGTAATGCCAAAGCATCAATTTCAGGGCGAATTGTCTTGAAAATTTTGGAAGTAACGAATCCCCTATCCAAATCAGCCATCACAGTAAGTGTTCTTATACCATTTCTTCTTGTGATATTGCCCTCTGTCCATTCTGGTTTAAGTTGGCCAATAGATCTTAATGGCAGTGATTCTAATGTAAATGGAGAGTTAATGTATTGATTTTCTAAATCGTTTATGTCTTTTTTTTGATTTTCCTCTTTAGTGAGTATTACGTTAACAGGATAATCTCCTTCCCATAGGGTAGTGAGTGGCAAGCCATCAAGTGCCACTATGAGGGAGGATGAAACAAATGATTTTGCATAACCTAATTTATGGGCTTTACTTTCATTTATCTTAACTGAAATACCTGGGCGCATTTCTTCCCAATCATTTCTCACCCATATGACACTCGTATTTTTTTTAAGCACTTTTGAAACTTTTGCGCCAATGTCTTTTAAATCATTAATGTTGTTTGAAAAAATTCTTACTTCAATAGGTGCTTTAAAAGTTTCCAAAGCCAACTGTTTCCATTTAATATGAGCTTGGGGAAAAGCGTTTGTTTGGGTTTTACCATACTCATTCAGCACTTCAATAGTTGCTTCGTTAGAAACTGTATTAACTAAAAGTTGCCCATAGTTTTTAGCAGGTAAATGCGGTGCATATAAAGCATTAAACCTTGGAGAACCATTTCCGATAAAACTTGCCACATTTGTTATTCTTGAATCTGCCTTTAAAATGGTTTCTAAACTGTCAATTACATTTTCAGTTATAGAAAGTGAAGTTCCTTCAGGTAAATAAACTTCTATTGCAAATTGTTTTCTTTCCATCTCCGGAAACAATTTTTGATCTACACTTAAAAAAAACAGCCCTCCTAAAATTATGGACAATACCCCTGCCAGGATGGTTAATCTAGGATGTTTAAAAGTAAGTTCAAGCAATTTATCATATCCATTTTGCAGATAGTCCAAAACACTTTTCTTTTGGTTTTTACTATTTTGTTGTAACCCTTTTTTTATGAGCATATAACTCATAAAAGGCACAAGCAATACTGCCACTAACATAGAAATAATTAAAGCAATGCCTATAGTTATGGGAAAGGTGCCTACAAAATCCCCAGCCATTCCGGGCAGAAAAAGCATTAATGGTAAAAAAGACGCGATAATTGCCAGTGTAGCAGACAATATAGGGATAAAAAGTTCTGTTGCCGATTTCCAGGCAGCATCCCAAGGTGTTTCACCTTCATCCAATTTTTCAACATGGTCATCTATAACAACAATGGCATTGTCTACCACCATTCCCAAAACTGTAATTAAGGCTGCCAATGTTACTATATGAAGTTGAATGCCAACCAATTGCATTATTCCCAACGTAATTAAAACGGAAACTGGAATTGATATTGCGGCAACTGATGCCACACGAAAAGGCAATAATATCATGGTTACAATAATAACTGCGATAACAGCCAACAGGAACTCTTTCAGAAAATGGGAAATGGATTCATGCACTACTTCTGGCAGGTTTGATATCACATTTAATTTTACATCATCATCAGCATTTTCAGAAAATTTGTCAAGAACTTCTGTTACTTCTTTGCCAAATTGCACAATATTGTTCCCTTTTTGCATCTCTAGCGAAAGTACAAGTGAGTTGTTCCCGTTATTGCGAATCAAATTGGCTGGCTTTTCATAATGTTTCTCTATTCTGGCGACATCTTTCAGCCGCACGACATTTCCAAGTGGGTCTGAATAAATTATTTGTTCTTCCAGATCTGTTATGTTTTCAAATCGAGGAGGCAAATGTATCGGTAAAACCAACTCTCCATTATCTAATTTTCCTGAGTAATTAAGAGCATCCTGTAACTTAAATGCCACCAATATATTGGAAGGCTTAACATTAAATTCAGTAAGTTTCTCCGGTTTTATATAAATATAAATTTCCTCCTTTTGAGTGCCATATCCTTTAATTTTAGATACTGAACTAATTTTTCTGATTTCATCTTTTAAATCATCAAGGGCGACCTCAAGTTCCCTGTAACTTTTCTTTTCAGATGACATGGTAATCAACAAGGCCGCTGTGTCTCCAAAATCATTACTGCCAATCAATGCAACAACGCCGGCAGGAAGTTCCATTTTCAATTCTTGAAGCCCTAACCTAAGTTTCGACCAAAATTTATCTGCATTTTTAACATTGTCATTAAGCTCTACATAAACAATCATCATACCTTCTTTGGAATGTGAATAGGTTTTCGCCTTTTTAACCTCCTCATAACTAAATAGATAATCTTCAACTTTTGTGGTAAGCTGTTCCTCAACTTCCATTGAAGTGGCTCCTGGGTAAATGCCGACAACTATTCCCTGTCGTATGGTAAATTCAGGAAACTCATTTCTTGGCATATTAAGGATTCCAAATATTCCCAAAACCATCATTACAACAACCATAGACACTACGATTTGGTAATGTTTCATGGCCGATTCTAAAATGTTTATTTTTTTCATTCGTAAGGTTTCTGCCGCTATTTTTAAATTAAGTTTCTTTTGTTAGAAAGTAACTTTTGCTTGGTCAGATAATTTCTGCTTGCCTTCAGTAACAATCAAATCACCTATTGCAATTCCAGATATTATTTCAATTTCATTATTGATAAAGGATCCTAATTTTACTGCTTTTTTTGATGCAGTTTTGGTTTGGGGATCAACAATGTAAACATAATTTTGTCCGTTATCACCCTGTAAAACACTTTGATAAGGAACTGCTATGACATCGTTTGTTGCACTTATATTTATTTCAATATCACAAGCCATTCCGGGTTTAATCTTCAATTGATGATTGGCTATCTTAATTTTCACCTCATAGGTTTTTGATATGGGATTTGCCACTACACCAATTTTTTCAACTTTGCCGGTATATATTTCGCTTCCCAAAGCGGGAATTACGATACTCGCATTTTGATCTTTTTTAATTTTGTTAATTTCATTTTCCGGCACAGACACTTTAACATATACTTCGTTAATTGATACAAGGTTAAATATAGCCTCCCCAGGTATGGCAGTTTCTCCAATTTCTATATTTCGCATTCCAATATAACCATCGGAAGGTGCTTTAAGTGTAGTGTTGGAAAAGCTTTGCAAAGCAATCTGATTGGCTGATTTGGCTTGTTCCAATTTTGTTTTTACCTCTTCCCATCTTATTTCAGTCAAACTACCTTTGTCATGAACTGTTTTCAATCTATCATAAGCATCTTGTGCCTGTTTTTGGGTTGCCAAAGTTCCTTGATAGGCATTTTTATAGGAAGTATTATTTAACTCGGCTAATGATTGGCCTTTCTTTACCCAATCTCCTTCTTCGGCTTTTACGGAAATTACTGTTCCGGGAATTATAAAACTTAATGGAATTGTTGTTTCTGGGATCACATTTCCATTATAGGTCAGTTTGTTTCTGGAGGAACCTATTGTTACTTTTTGAACAGTTACTTTAACTGGCTCAACTACGTATTTGCTTTCTGATTTACTTTGACTTTCTTTAGTTTGACAACTGTATGCTAAAGTTAAGGCGACCATTACGGCAGCATATTTTAACTTTATTATTGTCTTTTCTTGTCTATTCATATCTAAACTATATTACTATTGTACTTAAAATGTTTTTTGGTCAGTTATTTATAAAAAAATTAGGGCATTAGCCCCTTTGTGAATATTCTTGTTAAATTATTGAAATAGGGCTCGTAATTTTTATATTTATCTTGAATAAAGAATGGTATTTCCAACCCCTTTAATACCATTATATAAACATCCAATAAAATATCGATATCGCCTTCAATTTCAAATTCTTTATTATTGATTCCTTGTTCTATAATGATTTTTATTTTTTCTTTTTCCCAAATATCCAAATCATTTCTTAAATCATCAATAAACTCAAAATGCTCAAAAAAGTCAGCTTTTATGGTTTCATGGTAGTTTGAGGCATTGTGCAAAACTTCCATTCGCACAATAAAATAGGAATTAATTTTTTCGGAAGCATTTATTTTGTTATCAAAAACAATTGCAGATAATTGATTCTTTAAATTAATAATTTCATTTGATACAACTTCTTTAAACAAATCCTCCTTACTTGCAAAATGATAATACAATGAACCTTTTGCTTTTCTTGCAATTTTGGCAATTTCATCCATTGAGGTTTTATGAAACCCAAATTTGCTAAATAAATTGTTTGCTACACTTAAAATTTTATTCCTTGTATTCTCTAAAGACATATTTTTAATAATTAATCATTATGACTATAATCGTTTAATAGTACAAATTAAGTTAATAATTTTGATGTAAAAAAGGAAAATGCGCATTATTTTGAGTAATAAGTGAACAAAATTTTGTAGCTATCTAAAAAGACTAATTTACTGTTGGTGGAAATAAATATTTTATTGTGATTCATCCAAACTTAGCCAACTTGCGCCTTTAAATCTTAAAAAGATGAATTATTTTAAAAACTTATGGAAAACGTACGCGCCTTATTTTACGGATGTTTGGCAATATTTAATCATTATCGTTATTTTTATAATCGCCGGCATTGTATATTTGATTATCAATTAAAAAACCCAAAAGAGTTTTCCTTTGGGTTTTTATTCTAAATATAAAGTTTGATTTATAAGAATACTATGGAACTGTTATTAAATAAATGGACTATGTTTGCGGCCATATCGTATAATTCCATT
>JACUUQ010000317.1 GCA_014859175.1 Lutibacter sp.
CGCCATAAGGAATAACAAAAGGCTTTTTCCCTTCCAACTTCAGTTGATGTTTTAAGTTTTCTATGTCTTCACCTTTTCTGTTTTCCCCGGTAAAATGGATTTGAGCGCCCAGTAAATGCGACAACAATAAATTGCCGTTATATTTTTCGGGTGCTGTTCCGCCCAAAAGCAAATGACATTTCAATTTTGCAATGGCGCAAGCGGCAGCGGTTTGCCTGCAATGGTTAGATTGTTGTGCGCCGGCGGTAATGATGGTGTTGCAATCATTATCCAAAGCTTTCTGAATTAAATATTCAAGTTTTCGGGTTTTATTTCCTCCGGAAGCAAGTCCGGTTTGATCATCTCGTTTGATGAAAATATGATAAGGCGCGTATTTTTCCGAAAGATTTTTTAGTCGATGCAAAGGTGTGGGGAAAAATCCCAAATCAAATTTTTGGTCGAGAATCATTTTTTATTTCTTTATAGTTTCTGAATCTAAAATGGATTGTTTTCAGCAGAAATTATGTTTTGGTTTATGCCATTCCAGTCCAACACCACAATGTTCCATTCTACGTTTTCAGGATCAGTGTATTTGTATATTTCTTCAAAACCAACCCTTTTGTGCGCGGCTCTTGAGCGTGTATTTTTAGTTGCAATTTCTGTTATGGCAAAATCATATTCTATTTTAAAATAGTTTTTAAAAGCCTCATAACCGCCGTCAAACAAACCAAGTCCACGATATTTTTTATCGATGCAAACTTGTCCCATCACAATATAATTGTATTCGGAAACCAGTTTCTCTTTGTATTTTATTTTGTCAAAAGTATCAAACATCGGAATCAAAACGGGAATGTCAAATTTCGATTTTTTTGTCATAGCCAGCACATAACCAACTATTTTGTTTTTGTCTTTTATAATGATATTCGGAGATTCGGCCTGCATTTTTTCCAGAACTTCCAAAGAGTGGATAACAGTCAAAAATCCCTGGTTTTGCCGTTCAATTTCTGTCAAATTTTCCAGTAGGTTGATTTTTTGTAAAGCCATAATTTCCAAAAGATCTTCGGTTGTTTTTGAGGTTTTATAAATTATCATTGCCTAACTAATTGGGTTTTGCTGTTTTTCAAAATTTAAATCCTTTAACATCGATATTAATATTTTTCAGTTTCTCTTTCAATGCTACATATTCATTTTCTGTAATTACATGGCGTTCTTTCAAAAAGTTTAAATTTTCTATTTGTTTTTCAACAGGCAAATCTATGTCAATAACGGCATACTTTTCTTTTAGGTACGCAAAGGTTTTTGCTTTAAGTGTTTCCAGGAAATCTTCCACAGCTTCCTTGCTCGGATTTTTATCATAAAAATCTATCAAATAGCCACTTATTGTGGTGATGTATAACATATATTTTCTGTTAAAAATGGTCAGCAATAAAAAAAGTGCGAAAATCAACCCCGAAAAGAACACCAAAACCATATAAACTGCAAAAGGAATCTTAAAAATATCCCACAAAGCCAAGCTAAAAATGAGTCCAGATGCTATCGTAATCCAAATAAAAAGCCGGCTGGTTTTGGTTTCCCTTGTAATGGCGTCGGGAATAATTTCATCAAAAGGAATAAAAATTTCTTTGGCGTTTAAAAAATTTCCCGAATAAAAAGTGATTCCGTCATATTCAAATTCAACCCTTTTTGAATTAAAGAATCTTTTTTGCTTAAAATCTTCCATTTTATGTAGTTTTAGTTGCTAATTTATTTCCTAAAAATCAGTTTTCATAAATCCGTAACCTGTTTTTTATAGTTTTTAATTCATTTTCCAATTCATCTATTTTTTTCAATAGATTGAAAGCAATATCTATTCCTTCGAT
>JACUUQ010000318.1 GCA_014859175.1 Lutibacter sp.
GTGGTCCCACTTGGGCTCGAACCAAGGACACCCTGATTATGAGTCAGGTACTCTAACCAGCTGAGCTATGGGACCTAAAACTGGTTTGCAATATTACCACTATTTTAGTTTATGCACAATAATTTTAGACAATTTTTAAATACTTGATGCAACTTTTTAGATGTTTTTTAAATCCGATTTAATCCCCTGAATATTAGATTAACAGCCTATTAATTACCTCAAATTTTATCAAAATTATGCTTAAACCATACTTTTTGGTATTCTCTTTTTAAAATCAAATAGGTGATTTCTTCCATAACGGTGGTTAAATTTTCATGCTTCAGTTTGGCCAATTCGCTTTCGGGCACATCAATTCTGTACAGCAGATTTAAATAATCATCATATTGATTGTTGATTAAATTCAGTAAAATGGCAAACAATTCCTTTTTAAGTTGAACAGGAGAAGCTTTAAAATCAAAACTTCCCGCAACATTTGCCAGTTGAAAATCCTTGTTTAACTGCGCAATCAATTGCGCATATAAATTTTCAATGGCTATTGCATTTAATAATTCCTCAGTATTTTTGGCGGGCAACATTAAATGGTGCGTTTCATTAACCCAAGTCCGAAATTTTTAAGCAATTCCTTTTTATCAGCATCAATATTCAAATTTTCCAATTCCTTGAAAGCCAAATTTGTATAAAAAGCAATTTCATTTTTGGTAATTTCGGGGATGTTGTTTTTTTCAAAAATCCTTGTTACTTCTTTAACCTTAGTGTTGCTTTGCGCTCTGGAAGCATAAAAATCCATCAACTTTTCTTTGTCTTCCTGGCCGCAAAGTTCAATGGCTTTTAAATACAAAAACGTCTTTTTATTTTCGGAAATGTCGCCGCCTATTTGTTTTCCAAACAGCGCTTCATCGCCAAACGTATCTAAATAATCATCCTGTAACTGGAAAGCAATGCCAAGGTTCAATCCGAAATCGTATATTTTTTCTGCTTCATCATCATCAACTTTAGCGATGATGGCGCCCATTTTCATGGCTGCAGCCACCAAAACGGAAGTTTTATAAGTAATCATTTTTATATACCTTGGAATGGTTACATCATTTCTGCTTTCGAAATCAACATCCAATTGTTGTCCTTCGCACACTTCCAAAGCTGTTTTGCTGAATAACTTCATCAATTTTTGATAAACAACGGGTTCATAATTTTCAAAACATTGGTAAGCAATGATCAACATGGCATCACCCGACAAAATTCCGGTGTTGACATCCCATTTTTTATGGACAGTTTCAAACCCCCTTCTTATGGGCGCGCTGTCCATAATATCATCGTGCACCAAAGTGAAATTGTGAAAAATTTCTATAGCCAATGCAGCATCATAAGCCTTTTTGATATCGCCGTTAAAAATTTCACACGTCATTAAAGTTAACACCGGACGCAAGCGTTTCCCGCCAATTTGAAGAATGTAATGAATTGGTTCATATAAATTAGTGGGCTCTTTTACGCCAATTTTCTCGTTTAAATAGTCAACAAAACTTTCTTTGTAGGTTTCAATAATCTTCATTATAAGTTGAAATTTGCTGTAAAAATACATCATTAAAAGCAAATTAAAAAAACGCATAAAAATTACCAAATAAATTAAAAAACCTTGGAAACTTTTATTGTTTTTAAAGTTTCCGTTTGTATATTTGCATCCTCAAATTTTAAAAAAGGAATATGATATGAAGGAAACGATATTAAAAAAGGCCGGGGAAATATTTTTGAAATACGGATTTAAAAGTGTGACGATGGATGATATTGCCAATGATTTGGGCATTTCTAAAAAAACAATTTATAAGTATTAA
>JACUUQ010000092.1 GCA_014859175.1 Lutibacter sp.
ATTAATGGCGAACAGCAGCTGTACCAATAAAAAATAAAAAATAAACAGATGAAAAAAATCTTTATCTCATTATTTTTATTGATAATCAGTTTATCGATAAAAGCACAATCCAATGATGATTTAATTAACTTATTAATCAAAAATGGTTCCATCACAATACAACAAGGCGATTCATTGAAAGCCAAATCTTCTTCAGAAAAAAAAGCAAATTTTGTTGAAGTGGGCAGTAAAATAAAATTGGCAGGTTATACACAATTGCGCTATAGACAATTTGACGAACAAGGAAAAATAGATCAATTTGATATTCGCAGAGCGCGACTTGATATTAAAGGCGCAATCTCCCCGCGCTGGAATTATCGCTTGCAGGCTGAATTTGCAAATTCTGTGAAATTAATAGATGCTTATGCGGAATATAAACTTAACGATTATTTGAACGTTACCCTTGGACAGGCAAAAATTCCGTTTTCACTTGAAAACTTAGCTTCATCATCCAAACTCGACCTTATTGACCGTTCTCAGGTAGTTGAGGCATTGGTTGGCAGAGGAAAGGATGTTATAGGAAATCACAGCGGCCGCGATATTGGCGTTCAGGTGGGCGGGACTATTTTTAAGTATGAAGGTCGGGCTTTTGTCGATTATAAAATTGGGGTCTTTAATGGTCAGGGCATTAACACAGGCGACAAGAACCAGCATAAAGACATTGTTGCCCGATTGATTTTTCATCCAATAAAAGGATTGGATATCAGTGGTGCTATTTATGATGGAGAGGCAAATATTGCTTCGGTAAATTCTAAACGCGACAGGTATGGGTTCGACTTAAATTATAGCTGGCAAAATTTGGTTGTAAGCAGTGAGTATATTCACGGGGAAGACGGGCAAAAAACAAAAGAAGGTTTTTACCTTCAAACCGGCTATTATTTCTTGGATAAAAAATTGCAAATCGTTGCTAAATACGATACTTACGATGCTGATAAAGCGGTAAGCGACAATGCTTCAACATTGTATGTTTTGGGCGCAACCTATAATTTCAACAACAATACGCGATTTCAAATAAACTATACATTTAAAGATGAACAAGGCATTAGCGTGGATAATAATTATGCCGCAGCCCAGTTTCAAATTAGATTTTAAATAACAAATAAAGTAAACACAAATTAAAAATTTATTAAATTCATTAAAATGAAAAAACTAAATTATATCATATTGCTAATAGCAATAATCTCGGTATTCGTTTCTTGCGACACAAAGAAAAAGGATGCAGTTGAGGAGGGAAGGATAAGTTTGTCGGGAGCATTTGCTTTGTATCCATTGGCAAATCAATGGGCTGCCGAATATAACAAGGCAAATATTGACAAACCAATTAAATTTGATATTCAAGCAGGAGGCGCCGGAAAGGGAATGGCCGATGCTTTAGGCGGCATTGTAGATTTAGGAATGTTTTCGAGGGAAATTGTTCAGGCTGAAAAAGATAAAGGTGTTTGGTGGGTGGCCGTTACAAAAGATGCGGTAATTCCAACCATAAGCGCAGAAAATCCGGCTCTGGTAACTTTAAAGAAAAGAGGATTGACACAAGCTGAATTTAAAGCCATTTTTGTTGATGGAACCATCACCAATTGGAAACAACTTCCCGGAATAACTGTTGATGCGCCCATTAAAATATTTACGCGTTCCGATGCCTGTGGCGCCGCAGCAACTTGGGCGGCTTTTATTGATGCAAAACAAGAAGATTTGCAAGGTGTAGGCGTATTTGGCGATCCTGGATTGGCAGAAGCCGTAAGCAAAGAGCCAGCTGGAATTGCCTATAATAATATTGTTTATGCCTATGACATCAATACAGAAAAAAAACGTCCGGGAATTGAAGTGATACCAATCGACATTAATGGTAATGGGACTATTGATGAAGATGAAAATTTCTATGAAAACGTAAGGAATTTACTTGATGCAGTCGCAAAAGGAAAATTTCCTTCACCGCCCGCAAGAGAACTTTATTTTGTGGCCAACGGAAAACCACAAAACCAAGCAACAATAGATTTTTTGAAGTGGGTGTTAACAGATGGGCAACAATATGTGATTCCGGCAGGTTATGTTACCTTAGAAGGAAAATATTTGAAAGAACAAGAAAATAAATTAAATTAATTTCAACAATTATATGTAAAATCATAGATACATCTCCTTAATTGGCGGTGTATCTGAATGATTAAAAATTATCATTATGGCACATTTAAGACTAGGGGATACCGCTCCAAATTTTACGGCGGAAACCACCGAAGGAAAAATCCAATTCCATGATTGGCTTGGCGACAGTTGGGGAATTTTGTTTTCGCATCCGGCCGATTTTACGCCTGTTTGCACCACGGAATTGGGTGCAACGGCAAAACTGAAAAACGAATTTGAAAAGCGCAACGTTAAAGTTACCGCTTTAAGCGTAGATTCTTTGGAAAGTCACCAAGAATGGATAAAAGATATTAATGAAACGCAACAAACAGAAGTGAATTTTCCAATTATTGCCGATCCCGACCAAAAAGTGGCGGAATTGTACGGAATGATTCATCCAAATGAATCAGAAAAATTTACCGTGCGATCTGTTTTCATCATCGGGCCTGATAAAAAAATAAAATTAACCATCACTTATCCGGCTTCAACAGGAAGAAATTTCCATGAATTGCTTAGGGTTATTGACAGTTTGCAATTGACCGCACACCACCAAATAGCAACGCCGGCTAACTGGCAAAAGGGAGATGATGCCGTAATTTCTCCGGCTGTTTCTGATGAAGAAGCTCAAAAACGTTTTCCTGGATTTAAAAAAATAAAACCTTATTTAAGAATTACCAAAACCAATAATCTACAATAATATAGATGCGAAAATTTATTGATTCATTGTCAAGCGTTTGGATGCAAATTGCCATTTGGTTTGTGCTGTTGCTGCCGCTGATGATTGGCCTTGGCTTGGTTGTAAAATCAATGCCATTGCTGCAAGAAAATTCTTTGATTGGTATTTTAAGCAGCTCAACCTGGTCACCTATGAGAGGTGACTTTGGTTTTTTGCCCTTTATCATATCAACCATTTTGGTTACAATTATTGCAACCGCAATTTCCTTGCCTTTGTGTTTGCTTTCGGCCATTCATTTAACCCAATATGCACCAAAATGGTTGTTGGGTTTTATGCACTCAGTTATAGATATTTTGGCGGGAATTCCATCGGTGGTTTATGGCGTTTGGGGAATTTTGGTGATTGTTCCTTTTGTGGGCGACAATTTAGCGCCATTTTTTAATGCGGAATCCAGCGGTTACAGCATTTTGGCAGGCGCCTTGGTATTGGCGGTCATGACCATTCCTTATGTGTTGAATATGCTTATTGAAGTTTTTAACAACATTGCGGTTGAATACAAAGAAGCGTCACTTTCATTGGGCGCAACATATTGGGAAACCATAAAATTTGTGGTGTTAAAAAAAGGCTTGTCCGGTATTCTTTCAGCTTTTGGCCTAGGAATTTCAAAGGCCTTGGGCGAAACCATCGCAGTGCTTATGGTGGTGGGAAATGTGGTGCAATTTCCAAAGAGCGTTTTTGACGCGGGCTATCCTTTACCGGCTTTAATTGCCAATAATTATGGCGAAATGATGTCAATTCCTTTTTACGATTCGGCTTTAATGCTGGCAGCGTTGCTGCTTTTTATTATCGTTATATTTTTTAATGTTGCCGCAAGGTATCTCATACAAAAAACCACAGTTACGCAATGATGAACAGGAAAAAAATTGAAGAACAATTTTTTAGGCTATTGATGTCTTTGGTCACCGCATCCATCATTTTGGTATTGGTGTATATTTTTTATATCATTCTAAAAAAGGGATTGCCCTCCCTATCTTGGGATATGGTGAGCAGATTGCCCGAAGGCGGCTATTATTTCGGAAAAGAAGGCGGCATTTTAAATGCCATAATTGGCTCATTTTATATTTCGGTTTCAGCCACATTTTTAGCTTTTATTATCGGATTGCCGGTGGCGCTTTATATGAATGTTTATTTGGTTCGAAGGCCAAAATTTTTAACAATGACCCGATTTGTTTTAGACGCTTTATGGGGCGTTCCTTCCATTGTTTACGGAGCATTCGGATTTACCATTATGATTTATTTCGGATTAAGAACTTCGTTATTGGCGGGAATAATTGCCGTAACCTTGCTTATTATTCCAATCATGATTAGGGCAATGGATGAGGTTTTGAGAACCATTCCCAAAGGTTTGATGGAAGCTTCGTTGGCTCTGGGTTCCACAAAAACGGAAACGGCTTTCAAAGTTTTTTTCAAACAGGCTTTGCCCGGATTTATTACCGCCATTTTATTGTCTTTTGGACGTGGAATAGGCGATGCGGCTTCCGTATTGTTTACGGCTGGATTTACGGATCATATTCCGGAAAAATTGACGGATCCTGTTGCCACGTTGCCGTTGGCCATCTTTTTTCAATTAAGTTCGCCAATACCAGAAGTGCGCGAAAGAGCTTATGCCGCAGCAGTAATCCTGATTGCTATTGTTTTCACCATTAGCCTTTCGGCAAGATTATTATCAAAAAAATTCAAAAAACACCAAGTATAAGAATGGAAAGTGCAATTGTAATTAAAAATTTAAAGGTTTCTTCAAAAGAAAAATTGATTTTAAAAGGGATCAATATAGAAATTCCAAAAAATAAATTGACGGTACTTTTAGGGCCATCCGGCTGCGGAAAAACAACCTTGTTTAAATGTTTAAACCGATTAACGGATTTATACCCTGAACTTAAAGTTGAAGGCAGCGTTTTTATTGGCGAAGACGATATTTTTCATCCCAAACAAAATGTGACGGATTTACGTCAAAAAATGGGACTTTTAAACCAAAAACCGTATCCGTTGCCTATGTCTATTTTTAAAAATGTGGCGTATGGATTAAAATTAAAAGGTGTAAAAGATAAAAAAATATTGGCCGAAAAGGTAGCCGTTTACTTAAAACAAGCCGCCCTTTGGGACGAAGTAAAAGATAGATTGGATGATTCTGCCACCAAACTTTCAATTGGGCAACAACAGCGATTGTGCTTGGCAAGAGGCTTGGCCACCAGCCCCGAAATCCTTTTGGCCGATGAGCCAACTTCTGCATTGGATCCAATTTCGAGCAAAGCCATTGAGGAAAAGTTTTTGGAATTGAAAGAAAACTATACCGTAATTGTGGTTACCCATATTTTAAGACAGGCAAAACGATTGGCCGATCACGTTATTTTTATGTACGACGGACAAGTAATTGAGCAAGGAAGTCCCAAAGAACTGTTTGAAAATCCGCAAACGGAAACTTTGAAAAAATATATTCAGGTTGGTTATTGATTTTTATTGTTTGTTTAAATGGCAGCGAATTTTTAATTCGCTGCTTTTTTGTGACTTTTTAGGAAAATTAATTTTATTTTGGGTTTAAAGTCTCAAGTTCTTTATAATTTCTGTTTAATTTTTTCAGTAAAATCCCGTAAATAATTCGGTAATAGGCCCATATAAGTCCGCACATTACCAATAAAACAACAATTTGCACCACAATCATAATGCCCAGAAATTTATCGCTGTCCAAAGCGGCGTTTTTCGGCATCATATTTTCAATTAATATATTGGGATGTGAAAACATAACAACATTCAAAATAACCGACAATAAAATGTACAAAGCAATATTGTAATACACATAATAATTCACCGTTTTGCGGGTTTTTAAAATATTTTTCATCAACAAACCTGTATTGTCAACCACCGAAATTGTCTTGTAATTTTTATAAAAAAGGTAAATAAAGAAAAATACCACCAAATAATGCAAACCTTGCGCAATAAATAGAAAAGAGTTTAAATTAAATTTTTCGTAAATAGCGAAAGTGCTTTCTGGAATCACAAGGGCAATGAGTCCCCAAAACAAAAATTCGGCAATGCAAATAATGAAAATCCATTTTACAATCGAAGAAGATTTTTTATGGATCATCTTATAAATTTCGGCATACGATAATCTAGGAAAATCAGCGCCTTGCTTTTTCCAATCCTTCTTTAAGAATTCTAATTCGTCCATCATTTAAGGATTTAAAATTGTTTTTAAACGCGTTTTAATTCTATTCATCCGCACACGGGCGTTTACTTCCGAAATACCCATTGTTTCAGCTATTTCTTTATAATTTACATCTTCCAAATATAAGAAAATCAACGCTTTATCAATATCCGACAACTGATGAATGGCGGCATACATCAGCTTTAATTGCTCTTCTTCTGTATCATCGTAGCTTGTAGATTCAATTCGGTATAAAACCGAGTCAAAGTCCTGTGTCACAATGCTTCGTTTCGATTTTCGGTACAAAGTAATGGCCGTATTCAACCCAATTCTGTACATCCACGTGCTTAGTTTGGATTCTCCCCTAAACTTCGGATACGCTTTCCAAAGCTGAATGGCAATCTCCTGAAATAAATCGTTGTGGGCGTCCTGGTTAGAAGTGTAAATTCTGCATACTTTATGAATAATGTTTTGATTTTGCTCAAATTCAACTATAAATTTATGCTCAATTTCTTTATTCACAGATTCTAACTATTTAGCAATTAATAAGTATGCGTTTCATATAATTTGTTACAAGATTACGCAAGAAATAAAGAAGATGCCAATCTAAAGTAACTAATTTGAGCCTGTCTGTCTTTTCAGTGGGCGTTTCCCTGCGGGTCGGGCTTTTCGCTGCAAGTCCTCGTCACGCCAAAAAGGGTGCCTGCGGGCTTTCCGCTTCAATCCCTAACGCGTTTAAAACTAAGATTTACAATTTTAGATTTACGATTTTAAATTATTGAATTATACGTTTCAATTTTAAAATTCCCCCTTCGGGGGCTAGGGGGCCTTAATCTCCTTAATAAATTTCTCCAATTCCTTGCCGTATTTAGAAGCTTTTACTTCTGTAGAAAGCGAATTGTTAATGGTGTCCAACAATCGGATATTGGCATCATACAATTCGGTCAACGCCAGATAAGCTGCAACTTCATGGCTCGCGTTTACAACTGCAAAGTTGGTGGTGTAATAATATTTTCGTCTAATCAGGCTTTTTTCTTCTTGCTCAAGTTTTGAGGCCAAAGCGGTGTCGTTAATTTTATAGGCATTAAACTTTTCAACCACTAAGTCCAGTTTTTTACCGTTAAACTTTTGCGCCATTTTTTTATGTTCGGCCAATAAATCCTGGTTCACCGAACCTTTTATTTTTGCGGAAGCCGCAAATTTTTCCAACTTGGCATTTACGGTAATTTCACCTTTTTCGCCAAAAAAAGAAATTCTTTCTCCCGCAATTTTGTCCAGCGCCAAAAAATATATTTCCGGACTTTCAACCTCGTCGCTAAGCACTATTTCGGTTTTTCCGTCCAGTTGAATGGAATCAACAGAAACCAATGCGCTATCTTTCACTTTTTGCAAATACAGTGTTCCTTTTTTTAATCCGTCAATGGTGATTTTTACCACCATATTTCCTTGTTCGTTTTTATTGCAGGAAACCAAAAGCGTGACAATAGCTAAAAAGCCAAATATTTTTTTCATTTTATAAATTTAAGCGTGCAAATATCTAATTTTTATTTTAGTTAAAAAAGTGATTTAAGGCGCAACTATACGCATTAATTCGGCCGTTAACATAGCGCCGTAAGTGCCAACAACATAACCAAAAACGGCCAACAAAACGCCTACTGATGCAAGCGCCGGATGAAATGCAGCTGCAACAATTGGTGCGGATGCTGCGCCGCCAACATTTGCCTGGCTGCCAACAGCCAAGAAAAAGTAAGGTGCTTTTATAAGTTTAGCCATAATAATTAATATGATGGCATGAATCGCCATCCAAACAAGTCCAATCACAATCAATCCCGGATTGTCTAAAATCATCGTTAAATCCATTTTCATTCCGATAGTTGCCACCAAAATATAAATAAAGACGCTTCCTATTTTACTGGCTCCGGCGCCTTCATATTTTTTTAAGGATGTAAATGATAAGATTATTCCCAAAATGGTTGCAATGCTGATCATCCAAAAAAATTGGGAACTAAACGAAGACAAAGCGGAGGTAGGATCACTTACCGATTCAAAATTTGCCACTAGAAATGCAGATATGGCATTGGCGCCAAAATGTGAAATTCCCACAACCGTAAAGGCGATGGAAAGAATGACCATTAAATCGGACAATGATGGGTTTCTGGATACTTTATTGGCATACGTGGAAACTTTTTCCTTAAGTTCTTCTATGGCTGTGGTGTCGGATTTTAACCATTTGTCGATTTTTTCCGATTTTCCTATGCCTATCAATATAATTGCCATCCATATATTTGCCACAACTATATCAACCAAAACCATTCCGCCGTATAATTTTGGGTTGTAGCCGTAAATTTCAAGCATTGCCGCTTGGTTGGCACCACCGCCAATCCAGCTTCCCGCCAAAGTGGCCAAACCGCGCCAAACTGCATCAGGCCCAACGCCGCCAACAGTTTCCGGAGAAACCAATGAAATTAACAAAACGGCAATCGGCCCGCCAATCACAATCCCCACAGTTCCCGTCAAAAACATTATTAAGGCTTTCGGGCCTAAATTGAAAACCGCTTTTAAATCGATGCACAAAGTCATTAAAACCAACGAAGCCGGCAATAAAAACCGACTGGAAACATAATATAATTTCGATTCGTGCTTTACTATTTCACCGGCATCATTCACCGATTCCCATTCCGGGGCAATAATTCCCAGTGAGGTAAAAATCGCAGGTAACATATAAGCCATCAATAATGAAGGAACAATTTTATAAAATTTTACCCAGCCACTGTTTTCGCTTGAGGAAGTATAGAAAACAAATCCGAGCGTCAGCATTAATATTCCGAAGGCAATGGTGTCTTGTGTAATAATTGGCGTTGTATCCATGTGTTTTTTTTTGAATTTTGGCTAAAATACTATTTTTTTATTGAACTCATCTTGACTTATTTGATTGAAGCGAAAATTAGCTATTTTGAGTTTGATTGAAGTTTTTTTTAAGTTGCATAGCACCGCTACGGAAGGAAAAAAAGACAAAAAGCAGGCTCAAAAGGGCAATTTTTTAGCCAATTGAAAAAAATAAGATGAGTTCATTGAATATCCGACTAAAAAAAGTGTTTTTGGTTGTGTATATTTGTGGAATAAAATTTAAAATATGAGATTTATAAAACTTTATTTTTTAGTGGCCTTATTGGCAATTTCCTGCAAGCCAATTCAGGAAACGGCTTCAACTTCAGCAAAAAGCACCGCTGTAACAAAACAAGACGTTAGAGAAATACAAGGAGGAATGTGGATTCCTTCTTTGTTGGAAGGAATGAATGAACGCGAAATGCAATTGTTGGGAAGCAAAATGACCGCAAAAGACATTTACGATGTCAACAATTCAAGTTTAAAAGATGCCATCGTGCATTTTAACGGCGGCTGTACTTCAGAAATTATTTCACCAAACGGATTGTTGCTTACCAACCATCATTGCGGTTATGGCGCCATACAATCGCACTCAACCGTGGAAAACGATTATTTAAAAGACGGTTTTTGGGCAATGAATTATGACCAGGAATTGCCAAATCCGAGTATGAATGTCACTTTTATCAAAAGAATTGACGATGTCACTTCTGATGTTTTTAAAGGCGTAACCGCCAATATGGATGAAGCTTCAAAATTGAAAATCATCAACCAAAATATTGAAAAAGTAGCAAAAGCAGCACAAAAAGAGGCTTGGCAAAAGGCGAATATCAAATCTATTTATCACGGAAATCAATATTTATTGTTTGTAACCGAAACGTTTAACGATCTTCGTTTGGTTGGCGCACCCCCATCATCAATTGGGAAATATGGTGCGGATACCGACAATTGGATGTGGCCACGCCACACAGGAGATTTTTCTATGTTCCGAATTTATGCCGATGCAAACAACCGTCCGGCCAACTATTCAAAAGACAATGTGCCTTACAAACCAAACCATTATTTGCCAATTTCTTTGGATGGCGTGGAAGAAGGCGATTTTACCTTGGTATTCGGATTTCCGGGACGTACCAATGAATATTTGCCGGCCGTTGGCGTAGCGCAAATTGTGAACGTATTGAATCCGGCAAAAATTGAAATTAGGGACAATGCGTTGAAAATAACCGACTCATTTATGAGAAAGGATGCCGATATCAAGATAAAATATGCTTCAAAATATGCTTCCACCGCAAACTATTGGAAAAAATGGATTGGGGAAAATCAGGGAATTCAAAAATCGAATGCCATTGAAAAGAAACGAGATTTGGAAAAAGAATTTTCTAAAATAGTCAATGAAAAAGACTTGGTTGGATATAAAACACTGTTGTCTGATTTTGAGAAATTATATGCAGAAATAGAAAGTGTTTCTTTGGCGCGTGAATACTGGATGGAAGTTGCCTACAGAAATGTGGAGTTGTTGGGAATTACTTTTAGGGCTTACCAAATAGAACAAGCTTATTTAAAAGGCGGCGAACCTGCTTTTAACAAAGCCAAGGAATTTGCTATGAACGCTTTTAAAGGAATCTATAAAAATTACAGCGCCACTGTTGATAAACCTGTTTTTGAAAAATTAGTTGGTTTGTATGCAGAAAAATCGCCTAAGGAATATTTACCTGCAAATATGACCGGCGTAAATTTCACAGAACTTGCGAATCAAGTATATGCAAACTCAAAATTGACGACTATTGAAGGTGCTGAAAAATTGCTTACAGGAACTCCTGAAGAAGTGATCAAAAAGTTGAATGAAGACAAGGCTT
>JACUUQ010000093.1 GCA_014859175.1 Lutibacter sp.
ATTAATGGCGAACAGCAGCTGTACCAATAAAAAATAAAAAATAAACAGATGAAAATAATTTGCATTGGGCGTAATTACGCAAAGCATATCGAAGAATTACAAAACGAAAAACCTAAAAATCCGGTGATATTTTTAAAACCGGATTCGGCCATATTGGCCAAAAAGCAACCTTTTTTTATTCCGCCATTTTCTAATGATATTCACTATGAAGTGGAAATTTTGGTAAAAATAAATAAAGTAGGAAAACACATCAACCAAAAATTTGCTCATACCTATTATGATGAAATTGGCTTGGGCATTGATTTTACGGCACGCGACATTCAGCAGGAATGCAAAGAAAGGGGTTTGCCTTGGGAAAAAGCGAAAGCATTCGACGGAAGCGCGGTAATCGGTGCGTTTTTTCCGAAGGAAAGTTTGGGTGATTTAAATAATTTAAACTTTAAACTGCAACTAAACGAAAAGATCGTCCAAGATGGAAACACCAACGCCATGCTTTGGAAAATTGACGAGCTGATTGCCTATGTTTCTCAGTTTTTTACGCTGAAAAAAGGGGACGTGTTGTTTACGGGAACTCCGGAAGGTGTAGGAAAAGTATCCGAAAATGATGTGTTGACAGGCACAATCAATGGTGTTGAAAGTTTTCGTATTCATGTAAAATAAATCTGCAGGTTTAAATACTCAGCAAATTAAAACGCATCTTTTTGGTGCGTTTTTTATTTGTGATTTTCCAGCAGCCAGTTGTAAAGGTCATCGCCAGCATAAACGCGTCGCCAGGTATCGTGGCCCATATCTTCCTGAATGGTAAAACGGATGTTGTGATGGCCAAGTGCTTCCAATTTGTTCATTCCTTCATAAAAATATTTTACCGGCACAACATGGTCACGTCCGCCAGCAATATTCCAAACAGGAATTTTGTGCTTGGCGATGGAATCCATTAAATAAGCATGGCCATAACCAACAACGGGATTGATGGCCGCAAAGCGTTCCGGATTTTTACTTGCGATATACCAGGTGCCAAATCCGCCATAACTGATGCCGCTTAAGTAAACGCGATTTTCATCAGTTTTGCAATCTTTTAATGTTTTATCAATCATCGCCAGCACATCGGTTTCAACTGCATTCCAGCCGCCATTTAAATAGTTTGTATCAGAAGGAATTGTGTCAGAAGCCAAGGCTCCCAGCATCGGTTCGGTAATAATTGGGTCTTTTGGCCGTTCGGGCACGCCGTTTTCAAGTCTTTTCGGAATCCAGTCTGTAATCCTATTGTCGATATATCCCAATCCCAAAGTGTCACGCCCAAACATAGGCAATTGAGGAACAACCATCACAAAAGGCAAATCGCGCTTTTGAATCCACGCTTCGTAAAGCGGACCGTGAATCAACACATAATCCAATTCATCCTGCCCATTTCCGCGTTCGCCGTTTCCGTGCAAAAACATAAGGACAGGCCATTTTTTATCCTGTTTTTGATCATATCCTTTTGGGAGATAAACAAAGTAATTCCGGTTTGATTGGTCAACTTTTGAAATGTAGGGTATTCGAAGCAATTGTGCTTCCGAAGAAATTTTATTTTTTGAACCACAGGAAGTGATGATCAAAATAATAAATAAGGCAATTGATTTGATAAAGTGATTTATAGACATAATATGGTATTTCTTTTTTCAAAGATACCGAATTTTGCACTGATGGCTTTTTGTAAGCAAGTAAAAATAATTTCCTAAAACGAAAATATAATCGGCCTAAAATCTTTAGGTTCTTCAGTACGGTGCTCTTTTAAAATATTGTAGCCGTAATGGGTTTTTACCAATTTTTGAAAGTCAAATTTTAATCGGGGAAATTCACGCAATAATTTCTCAAAATTTTTGGTGTTAGATTTCGTTATAAAGTAATGCAAAATTTCCACATAAGCCCTGCTCAACGTTTTGTTGAACTTATCACTTTGCATCGCTGTTTTAAAATATTTTTCTTTGATGTGGTTGTTTTTGACAATGGCAACATCCAATCCGTGTTTTTGGATTAAAATCCAGGCCAGTCTTAACATGGTTTCGTGGGTGAATAATTCCGGACTTAAAAAACAATTTTCTATTTGCTCCAGAAGTTCATTGTCTGTTAATTGGTCAGGGGTAATCATAGCTGTAGTTGGTTTTTTAGTTCTTAGTATATAAAATTTAGATGCAAATTTACTTAAAAGGTTGCGTGTTAATTCATATATTTAGCACAAATATAGTGAAAGAAATGCAAGCAGAGATCATAACCATTGGCGATGAAATTTTAATTGGCCAAATTTTAGATTCAAATTCAAAATGGATTGCCACCGAATTAAACAAAATTGGCGTTTCCGTTTATCAAATTACCTCAATTCAGGACGACCGACAGCATATTTTAAAAGCGATTAAAGAAGCGCAGTCAAATGCGGATATTGTAATCATTACCGGTGGTCTGGGGCCAACAAAAGACGACATCACTAAACTGACGCTTGCGGAATATTTTAACGATACCCTTATTTTAAATGAAGAAATCTCCAGTCACATACAACAACTATTTGCGAAAATTAATTATCCTTTTACGGAAATAAACAGAAACCAGGCATTGGTGCCATCAACCTGCGTTCCTTTAAAAAATGAATTTGGCACCGCGCCGGGTATGTGGTTTTGCCAAAAAAATAAAGTGGTTGTTTCATTGCCCGGCGTTCCTTTCGAAATGATTGGCTTGATGTCGCAAAGCGTGTTGCCAAAATTGCAGGCAACTTATAATTTGCCTTTTATCCTCCATAAAACGATCATTACCTACGGAATGGGAGAGAGCATGCTTGCCGAAAAGATTGAAGATTGGGAAACCAATTTGCCTTCCTTTGTCAAATTGGCTTATTTGCCATCATTTGGAAGCGTCCGTTTACGCTTAAGTGCAAAAGGGGCAACTCATGAAATGCTTGATATCGCTATTATAAGTGAAATGGAAAAATTGGCGAAATTAATTCCCGAAATTATTGTTGGTTTTGATGAAAACGATACCATTGAATCTGTTATTGGGCAACTGTTAACCGAAAAAAAGCAGACCTTGGCGGTGGCAGAGAGTTGCACGGGCGGAAATATCGCTAAAATTATTACTTCGGTTCCAGGCGCATCCAACTATTTTGTTGGAGGAATCGTGGCGTACAACAAAACAATTAAGATAAAGGAGCTGCAGGTGGATGAAAAACTCATTGCCGAAAATACTGTGGTAAGCGTGCAGGTTGCTGAGGCGATGGCAAAGGGGATTCAGCAAAAGTATCAAACTGATTACGCCATAGCAACCACCGGAAATGCGGGGCCAACTGCCGATGAAACCGATAAAACAGTGGGAACGGTTTTTATAGCCATCGCCACGCCAACCAAAATTTTTTCTGAAGAATTTTTCTTCGGAAAACCCCGGGAAAAAGTAATAGGTCGCGCTTCAAATAAAGCATTGGAATTGCTGAGGAAAGAAATTTTAAAAAACTAGTAAAATAAGTTTGTGTATTCGAGTTTAAAGAATTAATTTTGCATCTCGTTTTGAGAATACACTAAAAAGTCACAATAATATGTCAAGAGTTTGCGAACTTACTGGAAAAAAAGCAATGGTAGGAAACAATGTTTCTCACGCATTGAATAGAACTAAAAGAAAATTTGACGCTAATTTAATAAAAAAGCGTTTTTATATTGTTGAAGAAGACAAGTGGATTGTTTTAAAAATCGCTACATCTACTTTAAAAAACATCAATAAATTAGGACTCACTGCAGTTTTAAAAGACGCAAGAGAAAAAGGTTTTTACAAAAAATAATCACTAGGAAATGGCAAAGACAAAAGGAAATAGAATTCAGGTAATTTTAGAGTGTACTGAACATAAAGCTACTGGAATGCCAGGAACTTCAAGGTATATTACCACAAAGAACAAAAAGAACACGCCAGACAGGATGGAAATCAAAAAATTCAATCCTATCTTGAAAAAAGTGACCGTTCATAAAGAAATTAAATAAGATAAGACCATGGCAAAGAAATCAGTAGCATCGTTACAAACAGGATCAAAAAGATTAACAAAAGCTATTAAAATGGTAAAGTCTCCTAAAACCGGAGCTTACACATTTGTAGAAGCTATTATGGATCCTTTAATGGTAAAAGACTTCTTGGACAAAAAATAACAATTTGTTTATAGATTAACGAATAGGGCTACTTTCAATCTTTTGAGAGTAGTTTTTTTTTTATATTTACCCCAGTAATTTTTTAAAAATGAGTTTATTCAAAAAATTATTTTCCAAAGAAAAGAAGGAAACCTTAGACAAAGGTCTGGAAAAGACCAAAACTTCGTTCTTTTCGAAGCTTTCTAAAGCGATTGCAGGAAAATCGAAGGTTGATGACCAAGTACTGGACAATTTGGAAGAGGTGTTAATTTCTTCTGATGTTGGCGTGGAGACCACACTTAAAATTATTGAACGCATTGAAGCAAGGGTGTTAAAAGACACTTATTTGGGCACCGATGAATTGAATTCGATTCTTAGGGAAGAAATTGCAGGTTTGCTGTCAGAAACCAATGCGGGAAATGAAACAGATTTCACAACGCCTTTGGATAAAAAGCCTTTCGTAATTATGGTTGTGGGCGTGAATGGCGTTGGAAAAACAACGACCATCGGCAAATTAGCCTCACAATTTAAAAATAGCGGCAAAAAAGTGGTGCTTGGCGCTGCGGATACCTTTCGTGCCGCCGCAATTGACCAATTGCAAGTTTGGGCCGACAGGGTTGGCGTGCCTATGGTTCGCCAGGAAATGGGCAGTGATCCTGCTTCCGTGGCTTTTGACACCTTGAAATCTGCCGTGGCACAAAATGCCGATGTGGTGATTATAGATACCGCGGGCCGATTGCACAATAAAATTAATTTAATGAACGAGCTGACCAAAATTAAACGGGTCATGGAAAAAGTGGTGCCAGATGCACCACACGAAGTGTTGTTGGTGCTCGATGGCTCAACCGGACAAAATGCTTTTGAACAAGCCAAACAATTCACCAAAGCCACTGAAGTAACTTCACTGGCAGTCACCAAATTAGATGGTACGGCTAAAGGCGGCGTGGTGATTGGCATTTCCGACCAGTTTAAAATTCCGGTGAAATATATTGGCGTTGGCGAGGGAATCGACGATTTACAAGTCTTCAATAAAATTGAATTTGTCGATTCTTTTTTCAAGTAAAAAACACGTAAATTTTAAAATAATTGGTATGAAGAATTATCTTTTTTTCGCATTCCTGTTTTTGACGATTTCCTGTAAAAACTTACCAAGTGAAAGTAAAAATTCAGCAGCAGAGGTTCTTGTTACTGAAAATGATTTTAGGGAATTTAAGGTATTGGACTCGAAATTTATCGATAATGATACCTTTTGGGCGCCCTTCAATAAAGATTTAAAAGATTTTTCAGAAGCAACCTATTTGGCTTTAAAACCTTTAATTTTAGAGCAAAATATACCAACACTTCAAAAAAATGTTGCCGATGGCAAACTGAATTATGAAAAATTGGTCTTATTTTACCTGTACCGCATCAGAAAATTTGACAGGGAAAATAAGTTGTCGTTAAATTCAGTGATTGCCTTGAATCCAAATGTGGTAAAGGAAGCCCGACAAAAAGACAAGCAGCCAAAACTGTCAAACGAATTCTCGGTTTTTGGAATGCCAATTTTGCTGAAGGACAATATCAATGCAGCGGGAATGCCAACAACGGCGGGTTCTGTAGCGTTGCAACAAAATATCACCGAGGATGCTTTTATCGTGAAACAGTTGAAAAACAACGGAGCCTTAATTCTGGGAAAAGCAAATTTAAGCGAATGGGCTTACTTTTTCTGTGGCGACTGTCCGAGTGGCTACAGCGCGGTGGGCGGACAAACATTAAATCCGTATGGCAGAAGAGTATTTGATACCGGCGGTTCAAGTTCAGGAAGTGCAGTTTCGGTTGCTACAAATTTTTGCGTTGCAGCGGTTGGCAGTGAAACTTCCGGTTCCATTTTGTCTCCTTCAAGCCAAAATTCTGTGGTCGGATTAAAACCCACCATCGGTTTGTTAAGCAGAACAGGAATCATCCCTATTTCAAGCACCTTGGATACGGCCGGACCCATCACTAAAAATGTTGTGGACAATGCCATTATGCTTGAGGCCATGACAGGGTTTGACAAAGAAGACAGCGCTTCATTTAAGTCGGAGCAGAAATCTTTTTCCAACTTTAAAAATTCATCTTTAAAAGGCAAACGCTTTGGGGCTTTTAAATCGCTTATGGAAGATTCATTATATTTGGAAGCACTTTCAAAACTTAAAAATGCCGGTGCCGAAATTATCGAAATTGAACAACAGCAGATTAATTTACCCGGTTTTATTCGCTTGCTGAATTTAGACATGAAAAAAGATTTACCGGAGTATTTACATAAATATGCCAACACGTCTATTGCCGTAAAATCGGTTGAGGATGTGATGGAATTTAACAGAAAAGACAGTTTAAGAAGAGCGCCTTACGGACAAGCATTGTTTAAAGGCATTGTGGCGGACAAAGGTAGTTCGGAAGATTTGGAACGCATCAAAGACACTTTAAGCAGTAACGGCAAACTGTTTTTTGAGGGACCGATGAATATGCACAATCTCGATGGGATATTGTCCATCAATAATTTCCACGCCGGCTATGCGGCTGTGGCAAAATATCCGGCATTGACCGTGCCTATGGGCTATCAAAAAGACGGAAAACCAAGAGGTCTTACATTTATTGCCAAGCCATTTCAGGAAGAATCCTTGTTGCAATGGGCGTATGAATATGAAAAAGCAAGCAATAAACGGATTGCTCCCAAAAATTATAACTAAACTGTGAAGGTGTAAGCAGTTGGAATTTAAACTTGAATAATGCATTTTACACCATAAATTAAGAATATGAGAACAAAATCCAAAAAAGAAAATAAAATTAACGTGGTTACTTTAGGCTGCTCAAAAAATGTTTACGACAGTGAGGTGCTGATGGGTCAATTGATCTCAAACAATAAAAATGTGGTTCACGAAGATGAAAATGATGACGGAAATATTGTGGTGATCAATACTTGCGGATTTATTGGCGACGCCAAAGAAGAATCGATCAATACCATTTTGCACTACGTAAACAAAAAAGAATTGGGTGAAGTTGACCGAGTTTATGTAACCGGCTGTTTAAGTGAGCGTTACAAACCCGATTTACAAAAGGAAATTCCCAATGTGGACGAATATTTTGGCACACACGATTTGCCAAACCTGTTAAAAGTGCTGGATGCCGATTACAAACATGAACTTATCGGCGAACGATTAACCACCACACCAATACATTACGCCTATTTAAAAATCGCGGAAGGCTGCGACAGGCCGTGTTCGTTTTGCGCCATTCCTTTGATGCGCGGAAAGCACGTTTCCACGCCAATTGAAAATTTGGTGATTGAAGCCACAAAACTGGCCAAAAAAGGGATCAAGGAACTGATTTTGATTGCCCAAGATTTAACATATTACGGATTGGATATCTACAAAAAAAGGGCTTTGGCCGATTTGTTGACCGAACTGGCAAAAATAGACGGGATAGAATGGATTCGGCTGCATTATGCTTTTCCTACGGGTTTTCCGTTGGATGTGTTGGAAGTTATTAAAAATGAACCTAAAGTCTGTAATTATCTGGATATTCCGTTACAACATATCAACGACGACATTTTAAAATCAATGCGCAGGGGAACTTCCCACGAAAAAACGACCAATTTAATTGCGGAGTTCAGAAAATCGGTTCCCAATATGGCGATAAGAACCACGTTAATCGTTGGTTATCCTGGCGAAACGGAAGCAATATTTCAGGAATTAAAAAAGTGGGTAGCCGATATGCGTTTTGAACGTTTAGGCGTTTTTGCCTATTCCCATGAAGAAAATACGCACGCAGCCAATTTAAAAGACAATGTTCCCGAAAAAGTGAAACAAAAACGCGTAAGCGAAATTATGGATATGCAAAGCCAGATTTCTTTTGAACTGAACCAGGAAAAAGTGGGACAGGTGTTCAAATGCATCATCGACAGAAAAGACGGCAATTATTTTATAGGAAGAACAGAATTTGATTCACCGGATGTGGACAATGAAGTGCTTATTGACGCTACGGAAAATTATGTGCAAGTGGGAAAATTTGCAAACATAAAAATTACCTCAGCCACAGAATTTGATTTGTACGGGGAACCGGAAAAAGCTTAAAGCTCAAAGTTTAAGGTTGAAAGCTCAAAGCCGAAAGTTATTAAAAGTTATTAATTGAAAATAATGAAATAATTCCGAATCGAGCTCCATTTCCTTAGGAAAGGGCTGGGGATAGGATAAACAAATAAACGTTTAAACAATTAAAAATAAAAAAGGCGAGCTTGAGCTCGCCTTTTTTGGGTTAATTAAAAAATACAGCATTGGCAAAAAACAGTTTCCCGTTTTGCCAAAAAGACCTAAAAAGCGGATTGTCTACCATATAAATAACCTTTCCTTTTCCTTTGTGTTCAATGCCGAACAATAAAGAATTCGGCACGTTTTTTAAAGCGTCTGCACCTGCAAATCCGGCGTAATTTTTTGTATTTTCCGGAAAATAAGCCACGTTTATGCCTTTTTCCAATAAATTGTATGAGGTGCCGCTTAATTTTAAGCTGTAATAATTGTCGGAATAGCCAAAAGCAAGTGGGTGCGTTGGGTCAACTTTGCTTTTAAAAATGCTGCCGCTTATTGTTTTTTTCAAATCTTCCCGTTCCCATTGGCTGTAAGGAATGGTATTTATTTTGGTGGCTAAACTGTCTTTTTTCTCATTATTTTTTATGGAAAACCCTTCTTTGTCGGCAAAATTTGAAACAGCACTTCCAATGGCAATCACAGTTCCCTTATTGGAAATGTAGGTTGATAGGAGGGATAAGGTTTCTTTATCTGACTCATAATTTTGGGGTAAAATTAAAACGTCATATTGCGACAAATTCAATCGGTTGAGGTTTTTTGTGTGAAGCACATGAAGCGGATATTTAAGTTCAGTTTCGAAAAAATGCCAAATCTCACCGAAATTTAAAGATGAAGTGCCTTCACCCGACAAAACGGCAATTTTTTTCTGGCGAATGATGGCAACGTTGCCTGAACCGAAATCAAAACCGGAAGTTACCATACCCGAATTTACTGATGTCATATTTTTATGCAATTTGTTGGCGATTTCAAGGAGGGTTTCATCAAAATTTTGAATCTTTTTATTTTCGCCCCTCATCACAATCAACGTGCCTTTGGCGTATTTATTACCTTCAATGGTAAAATCCGCATTGCTGTAACGTACTATAAATCCTGCTTCCAATAAATCTCCCAACAATTGCGCATCAGAAACTTCATTGTATTTTAACAAGTAAGCATAAGCTTCTTTATTTACAAAATTGCTGAATTCAGCCGTTTTAAACTGGCTGTTTTCAGTAAAAGGAATTTCCGTTTCCGAAGCAAAACCTTTCAAACCATAAGCAAATGGCAAACTCCAGGCGGTAATGTCGTAGGTTACGGAATCTGATAATTTTGTTTCTGGTTCAAGCAGCGCGGTAACCATTTTTCCTTTTGGCTGAAGGGCGGAAACAATCAAGTCGGTTTTTAAAGTTTGAATCGATTTTTTGGTTTTGGTGTCATAGTCATAGGCGGTCACTTTTTTTCCTTCAGCAAAAAAACTCAGAATATCATGTTTGTCCAATAGCGTTTTCATGTTCATTAGCTTCTCTGAATCGCCCCTTAAAATGTAGCTTTTGTATTTTATATCCGAATTTTTATAAAATTTTTCAAATTCAGCAATTAGTTTTTGGGCGTTATGGGAAGTCATTTCTACCGTTGAAATGCCGCTGGTAACATGATGCGCTACCCTGTCTGTCAACTTAAGAATGTTCCCGTTTTCAAGGTTAACGCCCAATCCGCCTCTTCCGCCTCCTGCCTGTTCGTAGGTCATCCCAATGGCGCCCATATAGGTTGGATACGTGTCCCCGTAACTCGGATAAAGCAAATCAAACTGCTCTTTGGTGAAATAGGCCCAGCCGTTTTTGTCAAAGTATTTGGCATTGTTTTTTCCTATTTGCATTTGGAAATCGCGTTGCCAGTCGGTTATAATTTCATGAAACGGTTCTGCGGCTGGCGCAAAATAATATGGATTGTTGATGCCTTGTTCGTGAAAATCGATATGCACGTGGGGCATCCATTTATTGTATATTTTTAAACGCTGTTGCGTTTCAATTTGTGTGGCCCAGGCCCAATCCCTATTTAAATCAAACAAATAATGATTGGCCCTGCCGCCTGGCCAAGGCTCGTTGTGTTCTGAGGTTTCCGGATTGGTATTGTAAGGCGTGCTTTTGTTTTGGTTGTACCAGTTTACGTAGCGGTCCCGTCCGTCGGGATTTAAGCAGGGATCAATGATAACCAACGTATTTTTAAGCCATTCCTGTTTTGAAATTACCAAATTATACAAGGTCTCCATGGCGGCTTCAGTGCTTGAAGCTTCATTGCCATGAACATTATAGCTCATCCAAATAATGGCGATTTCGGTGGACGGAATTCCCTTTAAAATGCCAATTCTTTTTAAATTGTCTGTTCTGATTTGTTCCAGATTTTTGATGTTTTCTTCGGATGAAATATAAGAAATATACAAAGGCCGTTGCTCGTTCGTTTCTCCATATTTTTCAAGCTGTACGTTTGTTGAATTCTGTCCGAGA
>JACUUQ010000094.1 GCA_014859175.1 Lutibacter sp.
CAGTCGCCATTAATCATTCTGAGGGTATCAAAATTTGTTAAGGCTCGTTTCATCTGTTTATATTTTATTTTTTATTTGTACAGATGCAGTCGCCATTAATCATTCTGAGGGTATCAAAATTTGTTAAGGCTCGTTTCATCTCTTATAAATTTTATACCACAAATATAAGGGAATTTGTCTTTAGCCGTTTGGTTTTTTTACGAAAGCGATTTCATTGCAGACAGTTAAATGTTAAATGTTGATAAGTTATATGTTAAAAAATAAAAAAGCTTAAACGCAAATGACGCAAAGATTTACGCAAGTAGCGCTAAGCGTTTATAAATCATCTGCTGGCGCAAGCGTCTCGCTCGTGCTTTTGTTAATTCTTATTATGTAGTCACGAGCAGGAAGCTCGCTCTCAATGTCATTAAGTTAAGACTTTTACGCTCTTTTTTTGTCCTTCCGGGGCAGGAGGAATCTCATAATGCTGAGCTTTTTTAATGTGATTCCTCCTTTGTCGGAAGGACAAATATTCCCTTAACTTAATAACATTGGGAGTTCAAAACAGGAAAAATAACTTCGTTCTATTTACAACATCAATTGCGTTAGGGAGTGCAGCCCTTCGACTCCGCTCAGGATAAATTCATCCTTTTTTGATTCGCCGGAAGGCGAATTAAAAAAGATTGTAACGAAAAGCCCGACCCGCAGGGTAACGCCCACTGAAATGGCGCGCAGGCCCAAAAAAATTATCAATAAATTGCTGTAATTAATAAGAAATAAACCAAAAAAAATAAAAAGATTGGGTTTGGAAAAGAATCAAAAAAAGAAAAAAAGTTTTACTTTCGCTTCAATGGAATTTTCAAAAATTTTAGGACAGACGCATTTGAAAAATCACCTGATGAAATCTACCGATAACGGGCGGATTTCCCATGCGCAACTATTTATTGGCAAAGAAGGCACGGGACCTTTACCGATAGCCATTGCCTATGCCCAATATATTTTGTGCAAAGGCAGCAATGATGAGGAATCCTGCAAAATAAGATGCTCAAAATTAATGCATCCCGATTTGCATTTTGCGTTTCCGGTGGCCACCAATGAAGCGGTAAAAAGCAGGCCGGTAAGCAACTTGTTTTTGGAAGAATGGCGCAGTTTTGTGGCGTTGAATCCTTACGGTAATTTATTTGAATGGCTACAATCTATCGGCGTTGAAAATAAACAAGGCCAAATTGGCGTTGACGAGGCCGAAGAAATTGTAAAAGCCTTAAAACTGAAATCATACGAAGGCGGTTTTAAAATTATGATTGTTTGGATGGCCGACAAAATGAATGCTTCAGCATCAAATAAATTATTGAAACTGCTGGAAGAACCTCCTGAAAAAACGGTATTTATTTTGATTGCCGAAAATGAAGACCAAATTATATCAACCATAAAATCGCGTTGCCAGGTGTTGCATTTTCCGCTATTGTCGGAAAACGACATCGTAAAAGGCTTGGTTGAAATGGAAGGAACCGATCCGCCAATTGCCATACAAATTGCCATACAAGCCGATGGCGATTTTAACAAAGCGCTTCATTTACTGCACAACGACACATCGGACGAACAATTTGAACAATGGTTTATCACTTGGGTAAGAGCCGCGTTTAAAGCTAAAGGAAATGCCGCTGTAATTCAATTGTTGATTGAATGGAGTGACACCATTTCAAAAACCGGAAGGGAAACCCAAAAACGATTTTTAACCTATTGCCTGCAATTTTTTAGGCAGGCGTTATTGCTGAATTACAATGCAGAATCACTGGTATTTTTGCAACCGAAAACACCCAATTTTAATCTGGAGAATTTTGCGCCTTTTGTGCACAGCGGCAATATTATTGAAATTGACAAGGAACTGAATGATGCCATTTACCACATAGAACGCAACGGAAACGCCAAAATAATTTTACTCGATTTGTCCATAAAACTAACCCGTTTGCTTCACACTAAAGAAGCATAAAAATTCATTATGTCTATTTTCAACAATCATTCCGCAGAAATATTGGTTTTGCTGTTTTTGATCATCACTTTTTTGCAATCGAGTATTGATAAAATCACCGACTGGAAAGGAAACGTGGATTTTATCACCGGCCATTTTAAAAATTCCCCGCTTAAAAACATGGTGCCGCTTTTATTGTTGACCGTGTTGATTTTTGAAATCGGCGCAAGCGTTTTAATGCTCATTGGCTGTTATTATATTTTTACTGAAGGTGACGGAACTTTGGCAAAAGTTGGACTTGAATTTGCCGCCATCACTTTAATTATGTTGTTGATCGGGCAGCGTTTGGCTAAAGATTACGCCGGCGCAATGTCATTGGCCGTTTATTTTATTTTGACTATTTTCGGACTCTATTTGTTAAATTAATTCTGCAAAAAAAATGAAAATACTGGGAATCGGATCACGAATTAAACACGAAGAATTTGGATTGGGCGTGGTAACCAACGTGAGCGCCAAAGATTATTGGGTGACTTTTATTGAAAATGGATTGGAAACCATCACTATCGACAGCAAGTTTGAAGTTATTGAATGCGTTGAAGATGAAGTGGATACCGTCAGTTTTTATGAGGTGGAAACTGCCTTAAAAAATATGCTTAAACAATGGTCGGACATTTCAGAAGTTGTTCATTTGGGCGACCGATGGAAAGGCGGAAAATTAATTATGGAACCGAAAGACCCAAAATTGGCCAGCAAGGAAATTCCAATCGATACCTTTTTTCACAAAATTGTGATGGTAAGAGACCGATTGCGCGTGATGGAACAAAAGATAAATTCGAGCAAACTGGATGATTTAGACAAGGTTGATCTGCAACAATACATCACCAGAATTTACGGAAGTTTAACCACTTTCAATATCTTGTTTAAATTAAAAGAACAGCAATTTGAAGGATCAAAATCAGAATAATTCCAATTACAACTATTTATCCATAAAAAAAGCCGGTCTAAAATAATTTTTAGACCGGCTTTTACATTTTATTAAATGTATGTTAGATAATACCTTGATCTAACATAGCATCGGCAACTTTGATAAAGCCGGCGATATTTGCACCTTTAACATAGTTGATATAACCGTCGTTTTCAGTTCCGTATTTAGAACAAGCGGTGTGGATAGAAGACATAATTTGGTGCAATTTGGCATCCACTTCTTCTTTGGTCCAGTTTAATTTCATGGCATTTTGCGACATTTCCAAACCAGATACGCCTACGCCACCAGCATTTGCTGCTTTACCCGGCGCAAAAGGCAATCTGCTTTTATGAAATAATTCAACAGCTTCAGGCGTACAACCCATATTTGAAACTTCAACAACATATTTTATGCCATTTTTAACCAATAATTTAGCATCTTCGCCATCCAATTCATTTTGGGTAGCACTTGGCATTGCTATGTCAACGGCAACTTCCCAAGGCTTTTTGCCTGCATAAAATTTAGCTTCCGGAAATACTTCTGCATAAGGAGAAACAATATCGTTGTTTGAAGCTCTTAAAGTCAATAAATAATCAATTTTTTCGGCATCTAAACCTTTTTCGTCATAAATATAACCATCAGGACCAGAAATGGTCACCACTTTTCCGCCAAGTTCGGTAACTTTTAGGGCAACACCCCAAGCCACATTTCCAAACCCGGAAACAGAAACTGTTTTTCCTTTAAAAGTATCGTTATTTGTTGAAAGCATTTCATTGGTAAAATACGTAGCGCCAAAACCTGTAGCTTCCGGCCGTATCAAACTTCCCCCCCAATTTAAACCCTTACCTGTGAAAACACCGGTATTTTCAAATTGCAGTTTTTTATACATTCCGTACATAAAACCAATTTCTCTGCCGCCAGTTCCAATATCACCGGCAGGTACATCTTGGCTAGGGCCAATAACGCGCCATAACTCTAACATAAAAGCCTGGCAAAAACGCATAATTTCAGCATCTGATTTTCCTTTCGGATTGAAATCTGATCCTCCTTTTGCGCCACCCATTGGCAACGTTGTTAAGGCATTTTTAAATATTTGTTCAAATCCTAAAAATTTAAGGATACTTAAATTTACGCTAGGATGCAGACGAATTCCGCCTTTGTATGGTCCAATTGCATTGTTAAATTGCACCCTGTGACCTAAATTAATTTGTACATTCCCTTCATCATCAACCCAAGAAATCCTAAAAGTTAAAATTCTGTCAGGTTCAACCAATCTTTCAATAATTTTAGCGGCCTCATATTGAGGGTTTTCGTCGTAAATTGTTTGAATCGATTCTAACACCTCATGAACAGCTTGCAAGTATTCCTTTTCACCAGGATGTTTGGTCTCAAGGTTTGTCAATATATTTTTTACATTCATAATAATATAATTTAATCGTCTATATAATTTATTAAATATTTAAATAATTAGGTACAAAATTACAGATAATATATTAATTCTAAAACAAAATAGTGGCAATAATTTTTGTTTTTCGCGTTTTTCTAAAACGTTTTCGTAAAAGAGCAGCAACAAGCCTAAAATTAAATGAATATTTTGGGTCTGCCTGCCGTTAGGTAGGCGTTCCCTTTCAGGTCGGGCTTTCCGCTGCAAGTCCTCGTCACGCCCAAAAGCGTGACTGTGGGCTTTTCACTTTAATCCCTAACGCACATTGAATTATAGTTGTAAATTGAAAGATACATTTAACTTTTTAGAATGGACAGGTCGCGACAATTTAAAAATGGACAGGTCGCGACAATTTAAAAACGGACAGGTCGCGACAATTTAAAAACGGACAGGTCGCGACCTGTCCCTACATAAAACCTTCCAAAGGTTCATCATCATTTAATTTTACGGAGGAATTTAGGCCTTTATTCAATTTATAACCTTCTTTAAAAATGGCTGCTTTGTTGCTTTTTCCTTCAATTATAACAGTTAAAGGTTCTTTAAAATGCACATACCTTAAATAATCATCTTCATAAACTGCGCGTTGCCTGTTTAAATACTCCAAGTTGAAAAATCCGTCCTCCATAAATGGATTTATGGTTAAATAGCCCACTTTAAATGAGGTTAAATTTTGGAAAAAGTGTGTTCCCTGGCTTGGGTCGATCCTAAAATTATTAAGTCCGGCTTCCACAATTATTTTTGCTGATGCTATTTGAGGCCAAATCACGGGAATTCCCAGCCATGGATCGCTAGATCCCCATCTGCCTGGCCCGACTAAAATATAGTTTTTGTCTTTCTCGGCAAATTTTTTATTGATTTGTTCAACAGCGGCGGCTATTTTCCGCGTATTTACCGCGTTAAAAGTTTCTGGTTTGATATAAATAAAATCGTGGATATTTTCATAATTTCCGTTGCCCAATGCCGATTCAGAGTAAATGATGGTGTCTTCAACATTAAAATCCTCCGGAAGCGTGCTCAGGGTTTCTATGCTTTCAATAATTGGCCTGATTTGCAAAAAGCTAAATTCTTTCGGTTGCCCGTGCGGTACATCCAAATTAGCGGCAAACTCCATTTCTATGGGATTTCGCATTTCGCGCTGGCCAATGCGCAACAAATCCTGCAAAATTTCGGGTAAAGGAAATGTGTTGTATTTCAAAATATTGTCGAAAGTGATTACGCGAAGTCCGTCATGCAAAACGCCCGGCTTGATGATGTTATTTTGCAAATCGTACGTAGAAGCCACAAATTTTAGTGAGCCGTGTTTTTCTGCATTTCTGATGGTAATTTTCTTTTTATTGACGGCTTCGCTGGTTGAAGCCACATAACTGTCGGGATTCATATCCAACCCAAAAAAATATTGCTGCGTGTCGCGCTGGGTTGATCCGGGAGAGGAAAGCTGCAACACTTTTTTTGGATGGTAAGGTGAAAATCGCAAAGTATTTCCGCCGCCAACAATAATTTCACCCAAGCCCAAAGCAATATTTGCTGTGCCTTCATTTGGCAATTCCTGGTCAATCGGATAAAAATTTATGGAACGCGCAACGCCGGAAATGTTCGGATAATAAACATCGTCATATTGCTTTCCGGTAACTTCCTGTAAAATCACCGCCATTTTATCTTCTTCAATGGTGTGGGAAGTTGCTTTTAAATATATTTTGCTGTTTTGAAAAAAAGCGGATGCCATCACCGACTTAATAGCGCTGGCCACCATCTCCACCATTCTGGTTTTGTCGGTATTTGGAATCATATAGGTAGAAAATACACCGGCAAAAGGTTGGTAATGGGAATCTTCCAAAACACTGGAAGAACGTACCGCAATTGGCGATTTACTAACATTTAAAAAAACCTGAATGTCTTCCATCACCCATTTTGGCAATGGTTTTGAGTTAAATTTATTCAAAATTTCCTCATCATCATTACAAGTGGCCACAAAACCAATCAAGTCGTGTTTTTCCATAAAATCATCGAACACTTCCGTACTTAACACCACCGTGCGAGGTATGGAAATGTTGACGTCTTTATATTTATTGAACAACTTGTGGCGTTTCAAAAACGAATCTATAAACGCCAAACCCCTTCCTTTTCCGCCTAAAGATCCTTCTCCAATTCTTGCGAAACCCAAATATTCATCATAGGTGTTTTTGCTGAATTTTGAAATAACGCCTCTCGACCTATAAACCCGATAGGCTTTGATGGCTTTCAATAAAAAATCCCTGATTTCCTCCGGATCCTCAAAATCTTCGTATTCTACATTGCTAAAAAGGTTCGCCAGCGGGAAAAGTGCCCTTGATCTTAACCATTTTGAATATTCACTTCTTTTGGCATGATAAACAATGGCATCCAACGTTACATTGGTTAACGCTTTTTGAAAACTGTTTAAATCTTCCACCGTAGCCAAAACCTTCATTTGAATTGGGTCCCAAAATTCAAAAGCCCCAAAAGAAAAATATTTGGTGATGTAATTTTTAATTTCCTTTCCTAAAGTTTCAGAGTGTTTGTATAAAAATTTTCCTTTTAGTTCTAAGGCCTGTTTTTCATTATTTTTATCGGAAGATTGCACCAGAAAAGGAAAATAGCGTTCGTGGCTTCTTACATATTTTAAAAATTCGAATCCTGCATCGGGATCTCGTTTTCCGTCTTTAAAATAACTGACATCAGAAATAACGCCTAACAAATTGTGTTTGTATTTTTCAAAAAGAAACAATCCTTCTTCATAATTTGTGGCCAGCAAAATTTTTGGCCGGCCCCGCATCAACATCATCGCCCTGTGCTCATTTAGGCCTTCCGACATAAAAGAACGGGTTTGTTTTAAGATAATTTTGTACATAATGGGCAAATACCGCGAATAAAATTTCAAAGAATCTTCCACCAGCAAAATGGCCTTTACCCCAATTTGGTTGATGTCTTTTTCGGCATTCATCCTGTCTTCGGTAAGTTTAATAATCGCCAAAAAAATATCAACATTGCCGTTCCAATGAAAAACCAAATCGATGATTCCCGTATTTTCGCTGAGCACTTTTTTCCTTAATTCGGAAGAATAATGGCTTAATGCAGCAATGGGAATATTCGGGAAAGCTTCTTTGATCATTTTTGAGGATTCAAAAGCCTTGTAGTTGCCAATGTCTAACCAGGTAATCACCAAATCAATCTTATCGGAATTCATCATACCAATGGCTCTTTTAGCGGAATTTGCATGAATAAAACTTGGCGGATATCTAAGGTTTAGATCGGTATATTCATTAAAAATACGCTCATCAATTCGACCGTCCTCCTCCAACATATAAAAATCGTAGTTGGAACAAACAATAAGCACTTTGTTTATTCTGTTTTGCATTAATTGGTTAAACGCAACCTCTTCAAACTCATGGTTTTTTAAATCGGGCAGTGGATTTCTGTTCATTTTTATCGGCCTTTATTATCAAATGCAAGTTATCATTTTCACCGTTAAATATAATGTTTTTCAAAATATTAATTGTAGGCAAAAAAAAGACTGTCTAAAAAAGACAGTCCTTTTTTAATTAAAAAATAATATTTTAAACCACGCCTTGCGCCAACATAGCATCTGCCACTTTCACAAAACCGGCAATATTGGCGCCTTTCATATAATCAACATAACCATCTTCTTGGGTTCCGTATTTAATGCAGGCTTCATGGATATTTTCCATAATGGCTTTTAACCTTCTGTCTACTTTTTCGCTATTCCAATTCATTCGCAAAGAGTTTTGGCTCATTTCTAAGCCCGAAGTTGCAACACCTCCTGCATTTGCGGCTTTTCCCGGGGCAAATAAAATTTTGGCATTTTGATAAACCTCAATGGCTTCAATGGTTGAAGGCATATTGGCACCTTCAATAACAGCCAAACATCCATTTTTAATCAATGTTTTTGCATCGGGGCTGTGTATTTCGTTTTGTGTGGCACATGGCATTGCGATGTCGCACTTAATGTCCCAGGGCTTTTTATCTTTATGGAAAGTTGCTTTTGGATATTTTTTAACATATTCGCTAATTCTTCCCCGTTTTACATTTTTAAGCTCCATCACAAAGGCCAATTTATCGGCATCAATGCCTTCTTGGTCGTAAATATAACCCGAGGAATCCGACAAGGTTACTACGGTAGCGCCCAATTGCGTTGCCTTTTCGCAAGAGTATTGGGAAACATTTCCAGATCCTGAAATAGTCACTGTTTTTCCTCTAATGGTATCTCCCTTAAATTCAAACATCTTTTGCGCAAAATATACACAGCCATAACCTGTTGCTTCCGGACGAACCAACGAGCCGCCATAAGACATTCCTTTTCCGGTTAAAACGCCTGTAAATTCATTTCTTAATTTTTTGTACATGCCAAACAAAAAGCCTATTTCTCTTTCGCCAACCCCAATATCACCGGCAGGAATATCGGTGTTTGGACCAATATGGCGAAATAATTCCCCCATAAAACTTTGGCAAAAACGCATAATTTCAATATCCGATTTCCCTTTTGGATCAAAATCGGAGCCGCCTTTACCGCCGCCCATTGGCAACGTGGTTAAGGAATTTTTAAAAACCTGCTCAAAGGCCAAGAATTTTAAAATACTTAAATTCACCGATGGATGAAATCGCAGACCGCCTTTATAGGGGCCTATGGCTGAATTCATTTCAATTCTGTACCCTCTATTAACCATTATTTCGCCTTCATCATTAATCCAGGGAACGCGAAACATAAGCACTCTTTCTGGCTCCACCATTCTCAATAAAATATTTTTGCCGTAATACTTTTCATTGCTGGCGATAAAAGGAATAAGTGATTCCGCAACTTCTTGCACCGCTTGTAAATATTCCGGTTCATGTTGATTTCGCTCATTTACCTCATTCATGAATTTTTTTATGATTGGTTTCATCATCTTCTTTTCTTTTTTTATTGATTAATTTTTTCCAAAGTACACTATTGTATATCTATTTACATAAAATAGAATAAAAAATAACAAATAAGCTATTTTTGTTAAGATATTTTTATTAAATAGTTTAAAACAATAAGTTTTTGATAATTTTAAAGATGTAAGTCCATTGGTTTAAGCCAATTATCCCGTTCTCGGACTTATCAATGCAGAAATTTCAATAAACAATCTGTATGCTATAGATCCCAGTATATCTTAGAACGTATCTTGCGTTTTATAAATATAAAATTACGTAAATTTGCAACCTAATTTTCTGTAAAATGTTAGCTAAAGTAAAAGAACTGATTGGTGAAGTATTGGCTTTTAACACCACTTCCAAAGATGAACTTGAATTGTTCAGAATTAAATTTTTAGGCAAAAAAGGCTTGCTTAACGATTTATTTGTTGAATTTAAAAACGTGACTCCTGCCGAAAGAAAGGATTTCGGGCAAGCGTTAAATACGTTAAAAGATGCGGCACAAAACAAAGTGGACCAGCTAAAGGAAGCATTAGAAAATTCGAGCGAGCAAAAAAGCATTTATGGCGATTTAACGCGCCCTGCTGAGCCAATTGAATTGGGTTCTCGCCATCCGATATCTTTGGTTAGAAATAAAATTGTGGACGTATTTTCACGCATTGGTTTTACCGTTTCTGAAGGTCCGGAAATTGAAGACGACTGGCATAATTTTACCGCATTAAATTTGCCTGAATACCATCCGGCACGCGATATGCAGGATACTTTTTTTATTGAAAAAAATCCGGATATTTTATTGCGCACGCATACCTCATCGGTTCAGGTGCGTTATATGGAAACCCACAAACCGCCCATACGCACCATTTCTCCCGGCCGCGTTTTTAGAAATGAAGATATTTCTGCACGTGCGCATTGCATTTTTCACCAAGTTGAGGGTTTGTATATTGACACTGATGTTTCTTTTGCCGATTTAAAACAAACGTTGCTGTATTTCACCAAAGAAATGTTCGGAAAATCCAAAATACGCTTGCGACCGTCTTATTTTCCTTTTACGGAACCAAGCGCTGAAGTTGATATTTATTGGGGACTGGAAACGGAAACCGATTATAAAATCACCAAGGGAACAGGTTGGCTGGAAATTATGGGTTGCGGAATGGTGGATCCAAATGTGCTTAAAAACACCAATATAGATCCCGAAATTTATTCTGGATACGCTTTTGGAATGGGCATAGAACGCATTGCGATGTTGTTGTACCAAATTCCAGATATCAGAATGTTTTATGAAAACGATGTGAGATTTTTGGAACAGTTTAAATCGGTATATTAAAAAGGTGAAAGCTGAAAGTTGAAAGCTGAAAGCTGAAAGCTGAAAGTTGAAAGCTGAAAGCTGAAAGTTGAAAGTTGAAAGTTATAAGCTGAAAGTTGAAAGCTGAAAG
>JACUUQ010000095.1 GCA_014859175.1 Lutibacter sp.
TTCATCACATCGCTGGAACTGATATTTATAGGTTTGATGTTGGCTTTTGGCACAAATAGCCCACGATTGAAATCGTGGGCTAAGCTTTCTCCCAACCTGTCAATCCTGCCGAAATGACAAATTTCATCACATCGCTGGAACTGATATTTATAGGTTTGATGTTGGCTTTTGGCACAATAAACAACTCGCCCGAAAAATTGTAGGAATGCGGAAAATACACGGCCACTTTGTCTGTTTCACCCAAAAGCGCCAGATTTTCTTCCGTTATAAATCCAATTTTTTCTAGGTCGGAACTTAAATTTACTTTTACCAAAACCGGCTGGTTGAATTTTTTTTCTTTGCCAACAAAAGCCGAAAACAAATCGTTAAAAGCCGAGTAAACAAATTTTACCAAAGGAATCCTGCCGATTACATTTTTAAACACCGCTTTTAAAGGTTGTGCTATAAAGGTTCTTCCAACAAAACCTACAAAAACTAAAAATATTAACAGGGTTAAAACGCCCAAACCAGGAATTTTTATGTCGAAAAATTTAATTATTAAATCTTCTGACAAACCATCCATAAACATAAAAACCGAGTAAATAATATATCCTGTTATTGTTAATGGCGCTATATACAGCAACCCTTCCAGTAAATAATTGGCCAATCTTTTCATCATAATATCTTTTAGTTTTGTTTGGTATTTTATGATTTGCCGTTTTGTGACAACCTTTTTTTGATTTAAAAATAGCGCTGTTTCGCCGGCAAAAGCATAGCTCAAAGATATGTCGAAAATTTGAATCTTTTTATGCCAACTTTTTAACTTCTTTTTAATGATAAAGTGCTTTGATTAAAATTGCTTGTTGCTTAAAATCCAGCACAAATTTGAACAAAATAATGGCCTTTTTGCATTGCCCAATTACTGTTTTAAAATAAAGTTTATTTACTAGCTTTGCATTTTGAAATAAATAATGGCGGAAAACACAAACGAAAATTCAGTTAATTTAAACAAATACATCAGCAGCACCGGAATTTGCTCGCGACGGGAAGCGGAAAAATGGATTGTTGGTGGTTGTGTAACCATAAACGACAAACCCACCCAATTGGGAAACAGGGTGTTTGAAGGCGATGTGGTGAAAATTAACGGCAAACCATTGAATGCAAATCCCGAAACTTTATACATTGCTTTTAACAAACCCGTTGGCATTGTTTGCACCACCGATTTAAAAGAACCCAAAAACATTGTCAATTTTATCAACCATCCGCAGCGGCTTTTTCCTGTAGGCAGGTTAGACAAACCCTCGGAAGGATTGATCTTTTTAACAAATGATGGCGATATTGTAAATAAAATTTTAAGGGCAGGAAACAATCATGAAAAAGAATATATTGTATCAGTAAAGCAACCAATCACTTCAGAATTTATTCAGAAAATGGCTGGCGGACTTCCAATTTTGGACACCGTCACAAAAAAATGCAAGGTCTTTAAATTAAATGATTACACCTTTAAAATTGTGTTAACCCAAGGCTTAAACCGCCAAATTCGCAGAATGTGCGATTATTTAAAATATGATGTCACCAGCCTAAAACGCACCCGAATTATGAACGTGAATTTAGACGGCATAAAAGTTGGCCAGTGGCGAGAATTGACGGAAAAAGAAATGCTTATAATCAACAATATGATTTCAGATTCCTCGAAAACGCAAGAGGCTTCAGCAGATGTTCATAAAAAGAAATAGCAATATCCTATCCCCAACCCCTACCTCGGCAGCTAAACTTTCCTAAGGAAAGGGAGTTTGATTTGGTTTTAAAAATAAACTTGAACTTGAATTTTAAATTCAGTATTCGGTCTGTCCAACTTTCAGCTTTTAACTTTGAACTTTCAGCTTCCGTCTTCGGTCTCGGACTACATTATAATTTTTTCAACAATTCATCTTTCAATTTTCCAACTTTTAACTTCCAACTTTAATTCTAATCAGTATCTTTGCCGACTATGCAATTTGAATTAAAAACAACCGACCCGCAAAGCAAGGCTAGAGCTGGCGTAATTACCACCGATCACGGAGAAATTGAAACGCCAATTTTTATGCCAGTTGGAACCGTAGGTTCCGTAAAAGGCGTACACCAAAGCGAATTAAAAGACGAAATAAACCCTGATATCATTTTAGGAAATACCTACCATTTATATCTGCGTCCGCAAACAACCATCTTGGAGCAAGCCGGCGGTTTGCATAAATTTATGAATTGGGACCGCAATATTTTGACGGATAGTGGTGGTTATCAGGTATATTCCCTTTCAGAAAGCCGAAAAATTAAGGAAGAAGGCGTGAAGTTTAAAAGCCATATTGATGGATCTTACCACACCTTTACACCTGAAAATGTGATGGAAATTCAGCGCACCATTGGCGCCGACATTATTATGGCATTTGATGAGTGCACGCCTTATCCTTGTGATTACGGGTATGCAAAACGATCCATGCACATGACGCATCGTTGGTTAAACCGTTGTGTAACACATTTAGAAAAAACACCTTTCAAGTATGGTTACAGTCAGGCTTTTTTCCCTATTGTGCAAGGAAGCACCTATAAAGATTTAAGAAAACAATCGGCCGAGTTTATTGCTTCTGTTGGCGCTGAAGGAAATGCCATTGGCGGACTTTCAGTAGGGGAACCCGTAGAAGATATGTATGAAATGACTGATATTGTTACCGAAATTTTACCCAAAGACAAACCGCGATACTTAATGGGTGTAGGAACGCCTGCCAACATTTTGGAAAATATCGCCTTGGGAATTGATATGTTCGACTGCGTGATGCCAACCAGAAATGCCCGAAACGGTATGTTATTTACGGCCAACGGCACCATCAATATTAAAAATAAAAAGTGGGAAAATGATTTTTCCCCAATTGATGAAATGGACATTACTTTTGTGGATAAAATGTATTCAAAAGCGTATTTGCGCCATTTATTTATTTCAAAAGAATTGTTGGGAAAACAAATAGCTTCAATTCACAATTTGGGATTTTATTTATGGTTGGTTCGTGAAGCAAGAAAGCATATATTAGCAGGAGATTTTACGCCCTGGAAAAACAGGATGGTGAAACAGATGGACAACAGAATGTAGGTTGAAGTTGAAAGTTGAAAGCTCAAAGCCTAAGGCCAAAAGCTCAAAGCTCAAAGCTCAAAGTTTAAGCAAAAAGACTGAAGTTTTAAATTATAAATATGTTTTATCCAAAATTAAGCCCTCTTTCCTCAGGAAAGAGCTGGGGATAGGATAAAAAGTCAGAAACAAAACCAATACACGATTAAACAAATAAACAATCAGCTTGAGAATACTGGACAAATACATATTAAAAAAATATTTAAGCTCATTTCTGTTGGTATTAATGTTACTGATTCCAATAGCTATAGCGATTGATGTGTCTGAAAAAGTCGATAAATTTTTGCGTCATGCCGATTTAAAATTGCCAGAAATTATTAAAGACTATTACCTCAATTTCATCATCATTTACGGCAATACTTTTATGCCTTTGGCCTTGTTTATTGCCGTAATATTTTTTACTTCAAAACTTGCCGGAAACACCGAAATTATTGCCATCCACTCCGCTAAAATATCCTTTACCCGATTTTTAAAACCTTATTTTATTGGCGCTTCCATGGTTACGGTATTTGCTTTAGCCATGAACCATTTTGTGGTGCCAAACAGCAATAAAACCTTTGAGGAATTTAACAGAAAATATTTGAAAAAAAAACAGCTTAATGAAAATTATTTAACCAATATTAATTTGCAGCTTGGTCCAAATGACTATGTTTTTTTAAAAAGCTATACTGCCGATGTTAAAGTTGGTTATAATTTTTCATATGAAAAATTTGAAGGAACACAGCTAAAATATAAACTGTTTGCGGACAATATTCGTTGGAATGAGGCCGACAGCACTTTTAAATTAACCAACTATAAAAAAAGACACCTTTTAAAGGATATTGACATTATTGAATCAGGATCAAAATTAGATACAACATTTAGTTTTACAAACGAAGATTTGATTTATGTTGATTATATGGCAAAAGAAATGAATTCAATCAAATTAAATGAATTTATCAATACTTCCAGAGACAGAGGCGTTGGCAATTTAAATGTGTATTTGGTGGAACTTCATAAAAGAACCAGCTTGCCTGTATCATCATACATTTTAACACTTTTAGCCGTTTCATTGGCTTCAAAAAAACGAAGAGGCGGCATGGGCGTAAATTTGGCAATTGGAATTTCACTCATGTTCGTTTATGTGTTTTTACTGAAAATTGCGGAAGTATTGGGAGCCGGAGCCGAAAAAAACTCATTCTTTGTGGTTTGGTTGCCAAATATTGTATTTGGTGCCTTGGCAGTATATTTATACCTGAAGAATGCCAAAAACTGAGCTAAAAAACTACCTGCATCTCCACTTCTTGGTATTTATTTGGGGGTTTACAGCAATTTTAGGCGCCTTAATAAGCATAGACGCCATACCGTTGGTTTGGTACAGAATGCTTTTTGCCGTAATTATTGTGTTCATCTATTTTATCATTAAAAAAAAATCGCTCATCATTGGGCCAAAAGCATTGCTTAAATTTTTCATTGGCGGCGTTATCATAGCGGTGCATTGGATCTTTTTTTTCTCGGCGATTAAAGTTGCCAATGTGTCTGTTGCTTTAATTGCCTTAAGCACCGGTGCCCTATTTGCTTCATTTATTGAACCATTATTTTTTAGAAGACGCATTAATTTTCTGGAATTGCTCTTCGGACTTATTGTAATAGCAGGTTTATATATCATTTTAAATTTTGAAGGCGGTTACACCTTGGGAATTATTTATGCCTTAATCGCCTCCTTTTTATCCGTGCTATTCTCAGTGCTTAACGGATTATATATAAGAAAATATGAGGCCGAAGTGATTTCCTTTTATCAGTTGTTGTTTGGCGTTGGTTTTATCACCATTTACGTATTGTTCACAACAGGCTTCAGCATTGAGCAATACGCCCTAAAATCGTCGGACTTTATATATTTATTTATACTAAGCAGTATTTGCACGGCTTACGCTTTTATTGTATCAGTAAAAATAATGAAACATTTAACGCCTTATACTGTTATACTCACGCTGAATTTAGAGCCTGTTTACGGGATCATTTTGGCGGTGCTTATATTTGGCGAAAAAGAAAAAATGAGTACGCAATTTTATGTTGGGGCTACAGTGATTTTATTGATTGTTGTTGTCAACGGAATTTTAAAAAATAAAAAAAAGACTGTAATTTAACTTTCTAAAATTGATTAGTTGTTATATTTGTAGTCCAACCAAACTTTAAAAATATGGAATATTTAGATTTTGAATTGCCAATTAAAGAATTAGAGGAACAATATAACAAGTGTGTTTTAATTGGTGAAGAAAGCGATGTTGATATGACCGAAAGTTGTAAAAATATTGAAAAAAAATTACTAAAGACCAAAACAGATATCTATAAAAACCTGACTGCCTGGCAAAGGGTGCAACTTTCCCGCCATCCCAGCAGACCATATACCTTAGACCATATTACTGCACTTGCCGGAGAAACTTTTATGGAGTTGCACGGCGACCGAACATTTAAAGATGACAAAGCGATGGTTGGCGGATTGGGAAAAATAGGAAACCAATCGTTTATGTTTATTGGCCAGCAAAAAGGCTACAACACAAAAACACGACAATACAGAAATTTTGGAATGTCGAATCCGGAAGGCTACAGAAAAGCCTTGCGATTGATGAAAATGGCAGAAAAATTTGGGATTCCTGTTGTTACTTTATTAGATACACCTGGCGCCTATCCGGGATTGGAAGCAGAAGAACGCGGACAGGGAGAAGCGATTGCACGCAATATTTTTGAAATGACACGTTTAAAAACCCCAATTATTACCATCGTAATTGGCGAAGGCGCTTCGGGCGGCGCCTTGGGAATTGGTGTTGGAGACCGTGTTTATATGATGGAAAATACCTGGTACAGCGTTATTTCTCCTGAATCATGTTCCTCTATCTTATGGAGAAGCTGGGAACACAAAGAGGAAGCCGCTGAAGCTTTAAAATTGACTGCGGAAGACATGAAAAAGCAAAAATTGATTGACGGAATCATTAAAGAGCCGCTTGGTGGCGCCCATTTTGACAGAGAAACCGCTTTTAAAGAAGTCGAAAAAACCATTCTGAAAGCCTTTGATGAACTAAAAAAGCTAACATCCAAAGACCTCGTAAAAAAACGCATGGAAAAATACGCCGAAATGGGTGTTTTTAAAGGATAGTTATTGTTAGGTATTTGTTGGTGGTTTTAAGTTATGAGCCTTGCTTTCGAATTTAAGCTTTTGGCTTTTATATTTTTACTTTAACTTTTTGGCTTTCAGCTTTGGACTTTAAGCTTTAAACTTTTAAACTTTGCTATGTACATTCTTTCGCCACAACAAACAGTAAAAGCTGATAAAGCAACCATTAAAAATAAAGGCATCACTTCTGTCGATTTAATGGAAACTGCTGCTGTAAGTTGCTTTAAGTGGCTGCACAACAAGTTGCAAGGGGAAAACAGCAACATTCATGTATTTTGCGGAATTGGAAACAATGGCGGTGACGGTTTGGTGATTGCCCGACATTTACACAAACATAACTATCGCGTAAACTGCTATATCGTTAATTTCAGCGATAAACGAACTGAAGAATTTATAGTCAATTACAATAGGCTTACTAAAATTGGTTTAAAACCAATCGACATAAATAACGAAAATGATTTTCCTGAAATTGGAGCCAATGACATTTTGGTTGACGCTATTTTCGGAAACGGGCTTAGCAGAAATCCGGAAGGATTCACAAAAAAATTAATCCGATATCTTGACAGTAAAAAGGTTTTTACCTTGGCCATAGACATTCCTTCAGGATTGTTTGGCGACAAATCAGTCACAGATGCAGCTTCAGTATTAAAAGCCAGCCATATTCTCACTTTTCAAACACCGAAAATAGCTTTTCTGCTGCCAGAAAATAAAGATTTCGTAAATACCTGGGAAGTGATTGATATTGGTTTGGACCAAAATTATATTGAAAGTTTAAAACCTAAAACCCATTATACAAATCTGGCAGACATTATTCCTTTATACAAACTTCGTAATAAATGGGATCACAAAGGAACTTTTGGCCATTCGCTGATTATTGGCGGAAGTTATGGTAAAATGGGTGCGGTAACTTTGGCTTCCAAAGCCGCCTTAAAAATTGGAAGCGGATTGGTTTCCGCCTATATTCCAAAGTGCGGTTATGCGATTTTACAAGTTTCGGTGCCCGAAGCGATGGTTGAAGTGGATACCGATGACGTATTAACTTACTTCAATTTTAAAACAAATCCAACCGTTATTGGTATCGGACCCGGAATGGGAACTTCGGAAAAAACAGGGAAAGGTTTCGAAAATTTCATCAAAGACAATAAACTTCCTTTGGTGATTGATGCCGACGGTCTTAATTTACTTTCCCAAAACCAATTATTGCTGAACTATTTGCCAAAAAACACTGTTTTAACACCGCATCCAAAGGAATTGGAACGATTGATTGGTGTCTGGAAAAACGATTATGAAAAACTTGAAAAAGTATCTCAATTTTCCAAAAAGAATGGCGTAATTGTGGTTATAAAAGGTGCGCATACCGTTACTGTAAACGGTGATGAATTGTATTTTAATTCGACCGGAAATCCTGCACTCGCAACGGGCGGAAGCGGTGATGTGCTCACAGGAATGATTACAGGCATAATAGCCCAAGGATATGAACCTTTAAACGCTGCTGTTTTGGGCGTTTACCTTCACGGAAAAACGGCGGATATTGCTTTACCTGCAACTGGCTATGAAACGTTTACCGCAACCACTGTTTTTGAATATTTAGCAGCGGCAATTTTGGAAGTTGCCAGCAAAAAAGAAGCATAAAAAAAGCCCGAAAACGGACTTTTAATTTTTTTTATTTAACTTTAAGTACTCTAAACTTTAGGCACTTTAAGTACTACTATATTAATATTTATAAACTATCGCATTTATATTCATTCCCGCTCCCACAGAAGCCATCAATATCACATCGCCTTTATTTAGGCTGTGAGGTTTTAGGTTTCCGTGTTTAATTAAATCGAATAATGTAATAACTGTGGCCACAGAACTATTTCCCAACGTATGAATGCTCATTGGCATCACAGCGTCAGGAATATCCGTTTTGTACAATCTGTAAAATCGTTTAATGATGGCCTCATCCATTTTTTCATTGGCCTGATGAATTAATATTTTTTTGACGTCCAGAATATCAAAACCACTTTTATCCAACGCCTCTTTCATGGCGGTTGGAACAAAGTTTAATCCAAATTCATATATTTTTCGACCATACATTTTTATATAACGCAGGTGTTCGTCTTCAGCTTTATCAAACGATTTGCCGAAAAACAGGAAATAGCATTCTTCAAATGTATAGGTTTGTGCGGCAAAACTTAAAATTCCTGTTTTAGTGGTGCTTTCTACCGCTTCAACAACACAAGCGCCTGCCCCATCAGAATAAATCATGGAATCGCGGTCGTGGTCATCCAAAACTCTTGAAAGCGTTTCTGTGCCAACCACCAAACATTTTTTCGCCATTCCTGATTTTATGTAAGCTTCTGCCTGAATCATTCCTTGAATCCATCCCGGACAACCAAAAAGAATATCATAAGCAACACAATTCGGATTTTTTATTCCCAATCGGTGTTTTACCCTTGATGCCAAACTTGGCAATATATCGCTTTGAGTAGCATCACTTTTTACATCTCCAAAATTATGGGCCAAAATTATATAATCCAATTCTTCCCGATCTATTTTAGCATCTGCAATCGCTTTTTCGGCGGCAAAAAATGCCAAATCGGACGAATTTAATTCCGGATTCGCATAGCGTCTTTCCTCAATACCGGTAATACCTTTAAATTTTTCAATTATTATTTCATTATCATAGCCAAAAGGCGTACCGTCATCATTTAAAAATTGATTGGTTAAAAAGTCTGAATTTTTTTTAACCACTGTAGGAATATAGCTTCCTGTTCCTGTAATTACTGAATTTATTGCCATTATTAATTTTTAAAACGTAAAGATAACAAGTTTTTTTATTGCTTACCCAATTCCGCTATTTTAATTTGCATCACTGTTGCAATGGAAAGTGCTCGTGATTTGGCTGCATGGGCAATTTCACCGCTAAAATGTTCATCAACAGTGTTATTGAAATGCAAAAGCCATTGCTTAAAATGTTCGCTTTTAAAAGGTTTTTTTGGCTGCAACTCTAAGTGAGGCCGCATCGCATTTTTTTGATAGGTTCCTGAAAAAAACAGGATATTGTCCCAAAAATCGACCAGAATTTGTAAATGTTCAGCTAACAACTCAGGATTGGAGAATTCTTCAAAAAAATGATGCGTCAAATCATCATTCATTAATTTTACGTAAAAATCTTTTACCAGCAAGTAAATATCGGCTCGGTTTTCAATATCATGCTTCATCCAGTTTTTATAAAAAAGTTTTGTCAAAAGCTATTGGAAGTAAATCCAATACCGAATCGGTTTTAATAATTTCACCTTCTTCGCCCATAAAATAAACTTCAATCTTCTCTTTTTGTTTAATTTCATATTCCGACAAGGTTTGTCTGCAAGCACCGCAAGGCGCTACAGGTTCTTTTAGAATTTGGGATGAAGAACTTGCCGAAATGGCCAGCTTCAATATTTTTTTATTGGGAAATTCTGAAGAAACTTTCCAAATGGCAACACGCTCGGCGCACATCCCGGAAGGATAGGCGGCATTTTCCTGATTGTTTCCCGTGATTATGGTTCCGTCTTCTAAAAGGAAGACCGCGCCAACTTTAAACTTAGAATAAGGTGCGTAGGCATTTTGTTTGGCATCAATGGCTTTATTCATCAAACCTTTTACGATGGCTGGCAATTCTTCAATGGAATCAAAAATAGTAATCTGTGTTTTTAGTTCAATTTTCTTCATCAAAAATTTTGGTGCTGGTATTGGTTAGTTGCTTAATAGGAGTTTCCAAAATCAAAAGATAAGGAGAATCGAAGTGTGTTTTCTAGTGGATTTTTTATTTCAGATGTATTGAACAGATAGGAAATATCAAGTTTAGAGCTTTTAAATTTAAAGCCGGTGCCCACTGTAAAATATTTGCGTGCTCCTTTTAAATCACTTTCATTAAAATATCCTGCTCTTAAGGCAAAAGCATCTTCATACATATATTCCGCGCCCAATCCCCAGGTTACTTCCTTAAGCTCTTCACTAAATCCGCCCGGCGCATCATTAAATGATTTAAAAATACCGTTAAAAAAATTCACATCGTCTTGGGCATACGGCGGTCCGCCATTCTCTGCCAAAGAAATACTTGGCGTAGGAACCAACAATTTATTAAATTCCAAATTGATGCTTACGTTGTTGCTTCTGTCCAAAATAAAATCAAATCCGCCCCCAAGTTTAAAATTTGTTGGGATATAGTTTTCTTGCCCGTCATTAGAATAAGAAACTTTTGGTCCAATGTTTGAAATATTGAAACCGCCTCGCCAAATACCGTTAATGTTGCCATATCGCTGTTCTCTGGATTCATAATACCCTGAAACATCAACGGCAAATGTATTTACGGGGTTTAATGGTGAGTCCCCAGATTTAATACCTAAATCTGAACGAATATAACGCAATGTTACACCCATGGCATAAGTTTCG
>JACUUQ010000096.1 GCA_014859175.1 Lutibacter sp.
TAATCTTGCAACGCAAAAACACGTTTCAATAAATCGGAAGTACGTTTGGCAATATTCGCTCTAATACCTCTTTCTTCAATTTCAACCATGGTAAAAACACCTTTTAGGGCTTCGTTGGTCACATAATCCGTTAAATCCGGATTTACATCGGTGGTTAATGGCAAGTTATTGTATTTTGTGATCAAGTCTGCCCAAACTTTATCGGCACCCACTTTTTTAAATGAGTTGTTGATGATTGGATTAAACTTTTGGTACAATGCCGCTGAAGTGGTGGTTTTCAAATACAGCGTAGCCGAATTTTTATCGCCCAATAATATATTTTTAGCGTCGACTATTGTCATACCGGTTATGGCATCAGTAAAAATAGGAATGGCTTCACCCACAGCATCTTCTGCAGCTCGGTTCAACACTCTTAATCCTTCATCAGCCAAGTTTGACAAACCTATACTTCTTAAAGTGCGGTCCACTTTTTGCAATTCTGCAGGCAATAAAATTTTAACCATTTCATTTTTAAAGAATCCGTCCTGAACGGCCAAAGTTGTAACCTGATTTGAAATCCCGTTTTGAAGCGCTTCCTTCAAACCCGCCGCAATTTGAAAACTTGAAATTTCTCCATTTGGCAATTGATTTATTGCCTGTTGTAATTCCGCACAAGCGGTAAGTTGAAATACAACGACCGCCAAAATTATTTTTTTGAACATCCTGTTATTTTTTTGCTAAGTTAATTAAATTTTACGCTTGAAAGTGTCCGTTTTCTTATTGTAGCCAAACGGACAATGTTTGCAGCCGTTTTTGCAGCAAAAACCTCTTTTTAAATGGTATTTTTCCGTAAACACACGGTAACCATCTTCATTTATATAGAAATCTTCTTCGGAATCCGAAGGAATTGGTTTTTCAAACATCATAATGCGAAAATAATTAAAAAAACGTTCTGAAATTTCAGAACGTTTTTTAATTTGTGGGTTGATTCCTATGAAATAAAATTATTTTTCTTTTCCCGGAGGATATTGCGCCATAATTTCGGCAACAAATTCTTTGATTTTTTCTTCCTTTTTAGCAACGTTTCCGGTGGCGGACAAGGCGCCGCTTCCGATTCCCTGCCAAGCCAATTCTTTTTTGGTGGCATCAATTAAATCGATAAACAAGGTGCCTTCAGTGTATTTGGAAATGTGAGTCCCAAAATTTGGTCCGTAATACCAAGGATGCCAGCCGTAATAAAAGTTATTGTTGTACACATCTACTTTTTGAGTAGATTTTGCAAATATGTTAACCAGCAAATCTGGTTCGTCAGATTTTGTGAACCCTTTTGCCAACAATTCACTTTCAATGGCCTTTAGAATTCTTCGTTTGTCCAAATCAGAAATTTCAGCTTTGTCAATTCCTTTTTTATAAAAAGCAAATGTTTTATACTTAGAAAAATCGGCAGTCGTATCATAATCGGTTGTAACCCTGATGGAGCTGCAGGAAGCTACTAAAAAAATTAATGCTAACGGAAGTAATTTTAAGGCTTTCATTTAAATACAATTTTAATTATTAAAATAAATTTTTCAAGATTTCGTCATCAACTAAATTAGGCAATGTCACTTTTAAATTTGGCTCCACTTCCATCGCTCTTTTTATGGCAAAAAAAGCGCCTTCATTTCTCGCCCAATTTCTGCGTGCAATCCCGTTGTTTACATCCCAAAAAAGCATGCTTTTCAACCGCTTTTCGACCTCTAAACTACCATCAAGAACCATACCAAATCCGCCGTTAATGACCTCTCCCCAGCCCACTCCGCCGCCGTTATGAATTGAAACCCAGGTTGCTCCGCGAAAACTGTCTCCAATCACATTTTGAATGGCCATATCAGCCGTAAATTTGGAACCGTCGTAAATATTTGAGGTTTCTCTGTAAGGTGAATCTGTTCCGGAAACATCGTGATGGTCTCGTCCCAAAACAATAGGTTGTGAAATTTCTCCGTTTTTTATCGCATTGTTAAATGCTTCAGCAATTTTCATGCGACCTTCCGCATCCGCATATAAAATCCGGGCTTGGGAGCCCACAACCAATTTATTTTCCTGGGCGCCTTTTATCCACTGAATATTGTCGGTCATTTGTTGCTGAATTTCTTTCGGTGAATTTTTTCTGATTTCTTCCAAAACTTCACAGGCAATGGCATCCGTTTTTTCCAAATCTGCCTCATTTGCGCTTGTGCACACCCAGCGAAAAGGCCCAAAACCATAATCAAAACACATCGGTCCCATAATATCCTGCACATACGAAGGATATTCCCATCTCTCGGTCTCTTCCCCAAGGGAAGAGAGGGTTTCCTTATTGCAGAAATTTCCTTTTGAATCTTTATAAATTTTTGCTCCTGCCCTGCTTGCTTCCAGTAAAAAAGCATTTCCGTAATCGAAAAAGTAAGTTCCTTGGGCTGTGTGTTTGTTGATTGCGGCAACTTGTCTTCTCAAACTTTCCTGAACTTTTTCTTTAAATAATACAGGATTTTCCACCATCATCACATTGGATTCCTCAAATGAAATTCCTGCCGGATAATAACCTCCGGCCCAAGGATTGTGCAAAGAAGTTTGGTCGGAACCCAAATCCACATACACATTTTCTTCCTCGAATTTTTCCCAAACCTCCACGATATTTCCTAAAAAAGCAATAGAAACCACCTCCTTGTTTTCTTTGGCAATTTTGACCCTTGCGGCCAATTCATTTAAATCGGTAATTTTTTCATCTATCCAACCTTGCGATAAGCGAATCTCTGTAATTTTCGGATTCACTTCGGCACAAACCGTAATGCAACCGGCAATATTTCCGGCTTTTGGCTGTGCGCCGCTCATGCCTCCCAAACCGGAAGTCAGGAATAATTTTCCCGCCAAAGATTCCCCATTTTTAGCAATTTTTCGGCCAGCATTTAACACGGTAATTGTGGTGCCGTGCACAATTCCTTGCGGCCCAATATACATATAACTGCCGGCGGTCATTTGTCCATATTGCGTTACACCCAAAGCATTGAATTTTTCCCAGTCGTTTTGTTTGCTGTAATTAGGAATCATCATTCCGTTGGTAACCACCACTCTTGGCGCATTGGCATTGGAAGGAAACAAACCCATCGGATGGCCGGAGTACATAACCAACGTTTGTTCGTTGTTCATTTCCGACAAGTATTTCATCGTCAATAAATATTGCGCCCAATTTTGAAAAACAGCGCCGTTGCCGCCATACGTAATCAATTCGTGGGGATGTTGCGCAACGGCTTCATCCAAATTATTCTGAATCATGTGCATAATGGCTTTTGCCTGAACAGAATTCCCCGGATATTCGTTGATTGGCCGTGCATAAAACTGATAATCGGGACGAAAACGATACATATAAATACGTCCGTATTCTTTTAATTCCTCCGCAAATTCCTTCGCTAAAACAGTGTGGTGTTTTTTGTCAAAATACCGCAACGCATTTCTGATTGCCAGCTCTTTTTCTGCTTTAGACAAAATATCCATGCGTTTTGGCGCGTGATTTATGGCTTTTTCGTAAGTTTTTTTTGAGGGCAATTCAGCAGGAATTCCTTGTTTTATCTGGTCTTGAAATGTCATTTTAATGCTAATTAACTGTTACAAATTTACAATTATTTAAGAGAATTGCATCGATGATTTTTTCTTGCAGTTCAACGCCTATTAAATTGTGTTTTTTAATATTTTCGTAAAAAATTTTAGACTTTACTCCGTTTAAATCGTTTTATAAAATTGATTATATTTGTTAGTATCGCATTAATCATTTTAACCATTATCATATGAAAATCTCTTTTCTGAAGCTCTTTTGCCTATCCTTCTTATTTATGTTGATTTATAGCCCAATGATGGCCATAGACACAAAAGACACCCGCTTGCTTTCCGAGCCGGCCATCAGTAAAAACAATATCGCCTTCATTTATGCCGAGGACCTTTGGATTGCCAATAAAGATGGCTCCAATCCGAGACGACTCACTGTGGATGATGGCGTGGAATCGAATCCTGTTTTTTCGCCAGACGGCAGTATGATTGCATTTAATGCGCAATACGATGGCAATACTGACGTGTATATTGTGCCTGTTTCGGGCGGTGTTCCAAAACGGCTTACTTGGCATCCTTATAACGATTTGGTTAGGGGTTTCACGCCAAATGGCCAGCAAGTTTTGTTTAATTCTCAACGAAATACCTTTACCAACAGATATTCTCAACTATTTACCATTGAAATTTCCAGCGGAAAAGTTACAACGTTAGACATTCCCAATGCTTTTTGGGCTTCTTACAGTCCGGATGAAAATCAAATCGCATACACGCCAATAGCCGACAGATTTAAACAGTGGAAGCATTATCGCGGAGGCACAATGAGCAAAATTTGGATTTATGAGAACAGCAATCATGCCGTAACCGAAATCCCAAAAGCAAAGGGAGGCAGCAACGATACCCAACCGGTTTGGATTGGTAAAACTGTCTATTTCATAAGCGACAGAAACGGAGAATTTAACCTTTTTAGTTATACGCAAGACAAAAAAGAAGTCAAACAACTGACCGATTTTAAAGATTTTCCGATTATAAAAATTTCGGCTTCCGATGGTGAAATCATTTTTGAACAAGCTGGATATCTTCATATTTTTAATGTTGCCGGCGGAAATACCACAAGAATAAAAGTTGGCATCGCCACCGATTTATTGGAACACAGATCCAGATTCGTAACCGGAAATAATTATATCCGCAGTGCAAACATTTCTCCTTCCGGCGCTCGCATCGTGGTCGATTTTAGAGGAGAAATAATCACAATTCCTGCTAAAAAAGGCGATCCGTTAAACTTGACAAACACATCCGGAACACACGAAAAATATCCTTCCTGGTCGCCAAACGGCAAACAAATTGCCTGTTTTTCTGATGAAAATGGAGAATATGCGCTTCATATAAAAAATGCAAACGGTGAAGGATTGACCAAAAAAATTGCTTTGAATGGTTCGGGATTTTATGCGAACATTCATTGGTCGCCAAACAGCAAAAAAATATGTTTTGTGGACAATGGCCGAAACTTTTATTTGGTTGATATTGCCAGTGGAAAATCCACCAAGATTGCTGCCGATGCTGTTTATCTGCCAGGCGCATTCCGTGAACTTTTTGGCAGTTGGTCCGCAGATTCCGGCTGGATAGCCTACACCATTATCACAGAAACCAATTTTGAACAGGCTTATTTATATTCGATTACCGAGAATAAATCTTATCCGGTTTCAGATGGTTTGGCCAATGTCAGCAATCCGGTTTTTGATCCAAGCGGCAAGTATTTATATTTGTTTGCTTCTACTGATGCCGGACCTGTAGTTAACTGGTTTGATTTGTCGAATCAGGATATGGCAGCAAGCAATTCCATTTATTTGATTACCCTTCAAAAAAATACGGTATCTCCTTTTGCCAAGGAAAATGACGTGGAGGAAACTGTTGATAAAAGCAAAGAAGAAGATAAAAAATCAGATAAAAAGGATGAAAAAAAGGAAGATACAAATATTCCTCCGCTTCGCATTGATTGGGAAGGTATCACAAACAGAATTGTTTCAATTCCAATTCCTTCGGGCAATTACAGAAACCTGCAAGTACCAAAAGAAGGCGAATTGTATTATTTGGCGCAAGCCTCAAATGACGATAAAACAACACTTCATAAATATGAATTAAAGAAAAGAAAAGGCGAGGCTATGATGCCTGCAGATGATTATATTATTGCAGCAAAAGGAACAAAAACGCTTTATCAAATCAAAGATAAATGGGGAATTGCCGATACCGGAAAAAAACCGGAAGATGATGCAATTGTGAATACCGGTGCCGTACAAGTAAAAATTGAGCCACTTGCAGAATGGTCCAACATTTTTGATGAAGCCTGGCGTGTTAACCGAGATTATTTCTATGATCCTGATATGCACGGTGCAGATTGGAACGCCATGAAAAAGAAATATGCAACTTTTCTCCCTCACTTATCGAGCAAAGGCGATCTTTATAGGGTTATGGAGTGGATGTTTAGTGAATTGTCGGTTGGCCATCACCGTTTTTCAAGTACGGGCGACCGCATGAAAAAAGCCAAAAATATTGCTGGCGGACTTTTAGGCGCAGATTATGAAGTGATGAATAACCGCTACCGCATCAAAAAAATCTATGGCGGATTGAACTGGACTCCTGATTTGAGATCGCCGCTTACTGAACCCGGCGTAGAAATTAAAGTGGGTGATTATATTTTGGAAGTTAATGGAAAATCCGTTACGGCAAATGATAATTTCTTTAGCTTTTTTGAAAATACTGCTGATAAGTTAACTGTGCTAACGGTCTCTTCAAATCCAACTATGGCCAATACTAGGAAAATTACGGTTACGCCAATTGCATCGGAAATGACTTTGCGCAACAGAGATTGGGTTGAAGGCAATATCAAAAAAGTAAATGAAGCAACCAATGGGCAAGTTGCTTATGTTTATGTGCCAAATACAACCACGCAAGGCCATGAATATTTTAAGCGCTATTTCTTTCCGCAAGCAAATAAACCTGCAATAATTATTGACGAACGCTTTAATGGCGGTGGCCAATTGGCCGATTATTATATCGATATTTTAAAACGTCCGCTGCAATCGTACTGGAGCTATCGTTACGGAAAAGACCAGAAAGCACCTAACGCTTCCATACAAGGCCCAAAAGTGTTGCTTATTGATGAAACTGCCGGTTCCGGAGGCGATTACTTTCCTTATTTGTTCAGAAAAAATGATTTAGGCACCATTATAGGTAAAACAACTTGGGGAGGCTTGGTAGGTATTTTAGGATATCCAGAGTTTATTGACGGCGGAATTGTGACCTCACCAAATTTGGCCTTCTATGACGAAAAAGGATTTGGCATTGAAAATGTAGGTGTTGCGCCAGATATTGAGGTTGAACAATGGCCTGCGGAAGTTATTCAGGGAAAAGATCCGCAATTGGAAAAAGCCATCGAAGTTGTTTTAGGGCAGTTGAAAGCCAATCCTCCTAAAAAGATGGAAACGCCGCCTTATCCTATTAAAACTAAAAATTAAATTAATGATTTAGAGCATTTTAAGATTATAATTTAACACAGAATGGTATGACAAATCAACTCGAATTTGAGTTTATACCATACCATTTTTTCATAATTTGGTTTAATTTTTAAAAATCGTATTTGATATGGTTTAATTTTTGAATATCGAATTTAATATAATTGTCGTTTTTAAATATATCATTTTTAAATATATCATTCCGAAGAACTATTTTGGACTTACGATTTTCCCTTTTATCTTCTTAAAAAATAAGAAAAGCATCAATGATGCCTTGTTTTTAAACCACGAAAAACTTTATTTAAAACAGCAGGCAGAATTGTTTTGGATTTTCTTTTTTGTTTGGCATTTTATAAAATATTGCAATCGATTTTATCGCTAAGTTTTATTTACAACAGCATTTGCGTATTCTATGATAAAAACCAAATTAAAATGTTAAAAATACCATTTAAACAAAATTTTTATTTAACCGCAAAGACGCGAAGAAAAAAACGCAAAAATACGCAATCTTGTTTTGGATAATATTTTATTACGACACATTTAAAATCGTAAATCAATTTGCGTTAGGGATTGAAGTGAAAATCCTTTTTTAATTCGCCTTTTCGGCGAATTAAAAAAGATTGTAACGAAAAGCCCGACCCCGCCAGTTGGCGGGGGAACGCCCAAAACAATGAGCTATAAATTGCTGTGTTTATTAGAATTAAACCGATTTTATCAATATAAAAATCATGAATTCGCCTATAAAAACATCAGTTTTGAAAAAGAAGCCTATAAAAAATGAGCAGGATTTAAATTATTTAGAATCAAGAAAAATCCTTGCTTTTTTAAAATATTTTTAGCTTTTTAATTCTTTTTTTGTGCTTTATGCTGCTTTTTTGGCTTTCTGTTTATTTTTGTTCAACCTAAAAATCGGCAAGTTAAATCCCCAAAAAACGCCGATGGAACAATCCTTATTAATTTTTGTAAATTGCGGCATACAATTAAACAAAAAATGAAACCGATTACACCTTATAAACCAAAAAATAAAGTCAGGATAGTAACTGCCGCTTCTCTTTTTGACGGTCACGATGCCGCCATCAATATTATGCGAAGAATTATTCAGGCTACCGGCGTTGAAGTGATTCATCTGGGGCACGACAGAAGTGTTGAAGAAGTGGTAAATTGTGCCATTGAGGAAGATGCAAATGCCATTGCGATGACTTCCTATCAAGGTGGACATATAGAATATTTTAAATATATGTACGATTTGCTTCAGGAAAAAGGCGCTCCGCAAATTAAAATATTTGGTGGCGGCGGCGGCGTAATTCTGCCGGATGAAGTAAAAGAATTGGAAAATTACGGCATTTCAAAAATTTATTCTCCGGATGATGGCCGCAGTATGGGTTTGCAGGGAATGATTAATGATATGATTTCACTTTGCGATTTTCCAACAGGTGAAATTGTTGATTTTTCTGTTGCCGATTTGACAAAAAAAAATTCGATGCAATTGGCGAAAGCTATTTCTGCCGCTGAGAATTTCTCGGAAAAACATCCCGATTTCATCAATGAAATTAAAACAGCATCAAAAAAATCGGAAACGCCGGTTTTGGGAATTACGGGCACGGGCGGCTCAGGAAAATCGTCTTTGGTTGATGAATTGGTGAGAAGATATTTACTGGATTTTCCCGAAAAAACCATCGCCATTGTATCGGTGGATCCTTCAAAAAGGAAAACGGGCGGCGCTTTATTGGGCGACCGGATTAGAATGAACTCCATAAAAAACAACCGCGTTTATATGCGTTCGCTTGCTACGCGCCAATCCAATTTGGCCTTGTCTAAACACGTGAGCATTGCCGTTGATATTTTAAAAGTTGCCGGGTTTGATATGGTGATTTTGGAAACTTCAGGGATTGGGCAAAGCGACACTGAAATTGTAGAACATTCCAATGTTTCCTTGTATGTGATGACTCCGGAATACGGTGCTGCAACGCAATTGGAAAAAATTGATATGATTGATTTTGCCGATGTTATTGCGCTAAATAAATTCGACAAGCGCGGTGCTTTGGATGCCCTGCGCGACATAAAAAAACAGTACCAACGCAACCATAATTTGTGGGAAAACAGCGTAGATTCCATGCCGGTTTACGGTTCTATCGCTTCTCAGTTTAACGACCCGGGAACCAATGAATTGTATCAGGTGCTCATAAAAAAAATTAACGAAAAAACAGGCACGCATTTTAAAAGCACTTTTGAAGTTTCTGATAAAATAAGCGAAAAACAATATATCATTCCGCCAAACAGGGTGCGTTATCTGTCGGAAATCACCGAAAATAACAGGGCTTACAACCAAAACTCGAAAAAACAAAAACAGGTAGCGCAAAAGTTGTTCGGGATTTATAAAACGATATGTTCCGTTGCAAGTGTTTCTGTTGAAACGGAGTTAACGCATCTCACTAAAATTGGCGTAAATGAAGAACAGATTCTGAAATTCACTTCGACTACGCTCAGTGCCCGAGTTCAGAATGACGACACAAAACTATTTTTATCTCTTTTGTTCAAAGAATTTGCACGCATAAAAATGGATTTAAATCCGTACAACTGGGAAATCATTTTAAATTGGGAAGCCAAAAAGCAATCCTATAAAAATGACCTCTTTACTTTTAAAGTTCGCGGTAAAGAATTAAACATAAAAACACACAGCGAATCTTTATCGCACACGCAAATTCCTAAAATTTCCCTGCCAAAATACGAAGCTTGGGGCGATTTGTTGTTGTGGACTTTGGAAGAAAATGTTCCGGGTGAATTTCCTTATACCGCAGGCCTTTTTCCGTTTAAAAGAACAGGCGAAGATCCTGCAAGAATGTTTGCCGGCGAAGGCGGACCGGAGCGCACGAACCGACGTTTTCATTACGTGAGTTTGGGACTTCCGGCAAAACGTTTGTCCACCGCATTTGATTCCGTGACTTTATACGGTAACGATCCACACAGCCGACCTGATATTTATGGTAAAATTGGTAATGCAGGCGTTTCCGTTTGCTGTTTGGATGATGCCAAAAAATTGTATTCCGGATTCGATTTGACCAATGCAATGACTTCGGTTTCTATGACGATCAACGGTCCGGCACCCATGATGTTGGCCTTTTTTATGAATGTTGCAATTGACCAGGAATGTGAAAAATATATCACCGCCAACGGACTTGAAAAAGAAACTGAGGAAAAAATAAACGCCATTTATCAAAAAAAAGGTGTTGACCGTCCGCAATATCAAGGTGAATTGCCGGAAGGAAATAACGGATTGGGTTTGCGATTGTTGGGCGTTACCGGAGATGAAGTGTTGGCGCAAGACATTTATAAAAAAATTAAAACAGCAACCATCTCCAAAGTTCGCGGAACGGTACAAGCCGATATTTTAAAAGAAGACCAAGCGCAAAATACCTGTATTTTTTCCACAGAATTTGCGTTGCGTTTGATGGGCGATGTTCAGGAATATTTTATTGCCAACAACATCACCAACTTTTATTCGGTTTCCATTTCCGGATATCATATTGCAGAAGCCGGCGCCAACCCCATTACTCAATTGGCATTAACGCTTTCAAACGGGTTCACTTACGTGGAATACTACTTAAGCAGGGGAATGGACATCAACGA
>JACUUQ010000354.1 GCA_014859175.1 Lutibacter sp.
AACTGGAGCCTGGGATGCTTTAATCATAGATTTTGGCGCACCGATAAACCTTTCAACAAAAAATACTTTTAAAATTAAAGTGCTGACAAGTGTTGCCGGAACTCTAAAAGCCAAATTAGAAGGCGGAACTTCTGGCGGATTTGAAGTTGACGCCACAATTTCAAACACAACCAATTGGGTGGAATATTCCTTCGATTTTAGCAGCCAGTTTAATCAAAATCATCAAAAATTGGTATTGTTTTTCAATGCAGGCGTTGACACAAACGGAAGCGATGTTTATTATATTGATGATTTAAGATGGGATACTTCTGTAGATCCTTGCGTTGGTGTGGCAGAAGACATCAATGTCATTAATGATTTTGATTGCCAAAAAAATCAGGATATTCCTGAAGTGGAACTTACAGCAACGCCTAGTAAAAATGGGATAAACAGCAGTAAATTTTCCGGAAAATATATTGATGAAACTGGTGCTTGGGATGCCGTTATCGTTGATTTTGGCGCGCCAATAAATTTAACCACGTACAATGTGTTCAAAATTAAAGTGCTTGCGCCAGTTGCAGGTGTTTTAAAAGCCAAATTGGAAGGTGGCACTTCAGGCGGAATTGAAGTGGATGCCAATATTACAACCACTGGCGAATGGAAAGAATATTCATTCGATTTCAGCAGCCAGGCCAATGAAAACCACCAAAAATTAGTCTTGTTTTTTAACGCAGGAGTTGATACAGATGGCACGCAGGTTTATTTTATGGACGACCTAAAATTTGCTGAAATTTCTGATCCTTGTAATGGTGTTATTAAAGATCCTAGCATTATAAATGACTTTAACTGTCAGCAAAACGCGACCATTCCAGGTTTTCTAGTCACTTCAATTGAAGATAATCCTGATCCGAGTGGCGCTAATATCAGTGACTCAGTACTTAAAGTTACAGATAATGGCACAGAACCTTGGGACGCTTTACTTTTTGATTTTGGCGGTCCAATTGATTTAACAACTAAAAATTACTTAAGAATTAAAATATTGGCTTCCAGAGCAGTGCCATTATTGGCTAAACTTGAGGGAGGAACTTCTCCAGGAAAAGAAGCTTGGGGAGCAATTACCGTGGTTGGCGAATGGGCAGAATACGTCTTTGATTTCAGTGACCAGGCAAGTGCAAACCATAATAAAGTGGTATTCTTTTTCAACGGAGGCCAAGATGACGGAACCGCAACAGATGTTTATTATATTGATGATATCAGGTTTGCTGAATTTGATCCTTGTGCTGGCGTGATTCCTGATTTAAGCATTGTGAATAATTTTGAATGCCAACAAAATTATGAGCCAGTATGCTGCATTCCTTTTGAAATAATAGCCAATCCAACAAAAGCTGGCATTAACACAAGTGATGCCGTTTTAAAAGTTACCGATAATGGCACAGAACCTTGGGATGCTTTAGTGTTCGATAAAGGTTCCTCAATTGATTTGTCAATTAAAAATCAATTAAAAATAAAAATCTATTCCACCAGAGCAGTGCCTTTATTGGCGAAATTAGAAGGCGGTACTTCTGGAGCCAAAGAAGTTTGGGGCGCCATTACCACTGCTGATGCCTGGACGGAATATACTTTCGATTTTAGCGACCAAGCTGCGGCAAACCATAAAAAAATAGTCTTATTTTTCAATGGAGGCGCATCAGACGGAACGGCAAGCGACATTTATTATATAGATGATTTGAAGTGGGAATAATATATTCCACATAAAAATATTTTCAACTTAAAATAAAAAAACCTAAAAACTAAATTTAGTTTTTAGGTTTTTTTTATTGTCTCATAATTCCTTTAAGAATTTACATGCTTTTGTATTAACATCAATAAATCTTCTTTTAATATGGGTTTTGAAATATAATCATTACATCCGGCGTCTAATGCTTTTTGTCTGTCAAAAGACAGTGCATACGCGGATTGTGCAATAATTACGACATCTTTGTTAAATTGCCTTATTTGGCTTGTTGCTTCATATCCGTTCATTTCAGGCATTTGAATATCCATCAGAATTAAATCCAAGTCGGGATTGTTGCGACAAATATTTACCGCTTCATTTCCGGTTCTTGCTGTTAAAATATTTTTGCTTACCGCTTCAACCATTAGTGAAATTAATATGGACGACGGTTTATCATCTTCAGCAATTAATATTTTTAGATTTTGTGCTATTTTACCTTCTTCAATGGCGGCCTTTTCATTTTTAATTACAACTTCATCTTCCAATTCAATATTGCAGGGAATGGTAAAATAAAACGTTGAGCCAACGCCTTCTTCACTTTCTACCCAAATGTTACCGCCCAAAATTTCAACATAAGCTTTTGTAATGGCCAAACCCAATCCGGTACCTTGAAGCACCATTAAATTTGAAATATCTGCCTGAATAAATCGTTCAAAGATAACATTCTGTCGGTTTGCCGGAATTCCAATTCCGGTGTCTTTAACATAAAACTCGAGTTTGGCAGTTCTGTTGTCTTTTATTAAATGATAGCCAACTTCTATAAACCCTTCTTTGGTGAATTTTATGGAATTTTTTATAAGGTTGGTGAGTATGGCATAAAGTTTTTCGCGATCTGTTTTTATGTTGGCTTCAATTTTAGGCAAGGTGTTTCTAATTAAAAACTGCAGCCCTTTGGCAGCTGCTTCAGGTTTGAAAAAGGTATAAATATATTCAACTTGCTCATTAATGTTAGAATCCCTTATGTCAACCAGCATCAATCCCGCCTCAATTTTTGAAATATCAACAATATCGTTGATAATGTTGAGCATACGAACACCGCTTTTCTGAATAATTTCTATATATTTTTGTTGCTTTTCGCCAGAAAGGTTTGGTTCTTTCAATAGCTCGGCGAAGCCAAGAATGCCATTCATAGGCGTTCGAATTTCGTGGCTCATATTGGCCAAAAATGCCGATTTTAAACGATCGCTTTGTTCAGCTTGCTCTTTGGCTATAATTAATTCTCTTTCTATTTCCTTTTTGGCAGTGATGTCTTCTGAAATCCCGAGCAAATATTTAACCTCCCCATTTTTGTCCTTAATCGCAACTTTTTTAGTGAATAAAATTTTTGTGCCATTTTTGGTATTTATCACTTCTTCAACAATAATTAGCTGTTCGTTTGAATTAAGCACTTCTCTATCTTTGCCGGTGAAAAAATCAGCCCTTTCTTTTGTAAAAAAGTCATAATCATTCTTGCCAATTAATTCTTCTCTGGTAAAACCCAGAAATTGTTCTCCGGCTCTGTTAAAACTGACAAAGCGCAAATCGTCAGCATTTTTTACAAAAACCATGTTTGGAATGTGGTCAAAAATATTGCTCAAAAAAGTTTCGCTTTCTTCTGCTTTTGTTTTGGCTATTTGCAATTCCTCGTTTTGAATTGCTATTTTTTCACTTCTTTGTAAAATTAAATCTTCGGCTTTTTGCAGTTTATTCATATGTGTTTTAACCAGTAAATAAAGAAGAAATGATGTAACCACAACGTAAAAAGAACCTTTAAGGATGTTGAGTTTTGCCAAAGTTTCTTTATCCTTAACAAGCGCATCAAAAAAAGTGTCGGAAAAATAAATCCATAGAAACCCTATTATAAAATAGATGATGGCAATTCTATATTCAAACTTAAACTTTCTGGCCAGCGGGGTGTTTTTATTTATCATTCAAAAAGCTTTATGATGATGCAATACTTTCTCGGCTTTAAAAGCTGTCACTTTAAAAATCTCAAAGCAAATTGCCTAATAACCAATCCTTAATAAACAAAAATAGTCAAAAGTTAGTTGCAACAAATTTAATTTATAAAGTATTGTTTACTCCTATATAAAAAAAAATAGGTTTTTTAAAAAGATGAGATGCGTTTTTTTACCTCAAATTCAATTTTAACCGTAAATTATTTATGGCCACATTTGGGGTAAATCATTCGTTTAACGCCCGATTTCTCGTTATTAAATACGCATTATATGATAAATATCATAGTAATATCAACACCTAAAAGCCAAATTGTTTGATAATAACATAATATAAAGTGGATTTAAAGCAAATTATTTCAATTATTATTAATAAATTTGCATTAGAAATAGCGTTGAAAATTATTTCCAAATTTTAGCGTATTTCTTCTCATATAGTTTAACAATTTTGAATTAGCATATGTTTAAAATTATCGAAAAAAAATTTCTTTCAGAAAATGTGGCAAAACTGGTTATTGAAGCCCCTTATATTGCCAAAAGCAGAAGAGCAGGACATTTTATCATTTTAAGAATTGATAAAAATGGCGAAAGAATTCCATTAACAATTTCCGATGCCGACGTTGAAAAAGGCACAATTTCCTTAATCGTACAAAGAGTGGGTGTTTCATCCCATAAACTTTGCGCTATGAATGCAGGCGATTTTATATTGGATGTTGTTGGGCCACTTGGAAAAGCGACACATATTGCCAATGTGGGAACTGTTTTATGTGCTGGTGGCGGCGTTGGTGTTGCACCACTTTTCCCTATTGTGCAAGCGATGAAATTGGCAGGCAACAGGGTTATTACCATTATTGCCGCCAGAAATAAAGACCTGGTAATTCTTGAAAATGAGATGGCTGAATACTCCGATGAACTTATTGTAATGACCGATGATGGCTCAAAAGGCACAAAAGGTTTGGTTACCCTAGGAATGGAAGAAGTCATTTTAAGGGAAAAAGTAGATCAGGCCATTGTGATTGGCCCGGCCGTTATGATGAAATTCGCCGCTTTAACCACAAAAAAATACGACATTCCAACCATGGCAAGTTTAAACACCATTATGGTTGACGGCACTGGAATGTGCGGTGCCTGCAGGGTTTCTGTTGGAGGAAAAACAGAGTTTGTTTGTGTTGACGGACCCGAATTTGACGCCCATAAAGTTAATTTTGATGAAATGCTAAGCAGATTAGGCGCTTACAAAGAAAAAGAATCAGAAAACTATGATGAGTACGTAAAATCTTGTGAAGCAGCCGCACTTAACTAACTGAAAAATTTATATCCCATAAAATATTCGTAAAATGGAAGAAGAATTAAACGAAGAATATTACAAAGCCGAACGCAAAACCGAATGGCGAGATAAGTTACGCAAAGAAATAAAAGCGAAAGAACGGACAAATATCTCAAGAGTTCGCATGCCCGAAGCAGATCCCGATGTTCGCAACAAAAGTAACCTCGAAGTAAATAAAGGCTTAACCCTGGAAATGGCGCTTGCTGAATCTCACCGTTGCCTCGATTGTGCCGTTCCAACTTGTATTGTTGGCTGCCCGGTTGGCACAAACATTCCAAAGTTTATAAAATATCTTGAAGCAGGCGACGTGCTTGGCGCTGCCGAAGTTCTTAAAGAAAACAACTCCTTACCGGCAATTTGCGGAAGGGTTTGTCCGCAGGAAATTCAATGCGAAGCACAGTGCTTTTATGTTAAAAAACTAAGTAAAGAAGGTGCCGCGATTGGCCATCTTGAAAGGTTTGTGGCTGATTACGCACGTGAACACGGACCAGAGACCATTCCGGGATTGGCTGAACCAAACGGCATTAAAATGGCTGTGATAGGCTCAGGGCCAGCGGGATTGACCGTTGCCGGTGAATTGGCGAAATTTGGCTATGATGTTACCGTTTTTGAAGCCTTACACGATCTTGGCGGTGTTTTAAAATATGGAATTCCTGAATTTCGTTTGCCTAAATCAATTGTTGACTATGAAATTAATACCATCAAAAATATGGGCGTTAAATTTATAACCAATTTTATTGTGGGAAAAACAGCAACTATTGATGATTTGAAAGAAGAAGGTTTTGTTGCCTTTTTTATTGCCAGTGGTGCCGGATTGCCAAATTTCATGAACATTCCCGGTGAAAATTTTAGCGGCATACAAAGTGCCAACGAATTTTTGACCCGCGTAAATTTAATGGGCGGAGGCAATAAAAATTTCGACACGCCTGTTCATACCGGTAAAAACGTGGTAGTTGTTGGTGGCGGAAATACAGCTATGGACTCCGTAAGGACCGCAAAACGCATGGGCGCGGAAAGAGCCATTATTATGTACAGACGCTCGATGGAAGAGATGCCTGCAAGAGCCGAAGAAATAAAACATGCCATTGAAGAAGGCGTTGAATTTATCAACCTTGCCTCGCCAATTGAATATTTTGCCGATGAGAGAGGAAAAGTAAATAAAATGCGCGTCCAAAAAATGGAATTGGGAGAGCCTGATACTTCCGGCAGAAGACGTCCGGTTGTTATTGAAGGTTCTGAATATGATATTGAAGTTGACAGCGTTGTTATCGCAGTCGGTGTTTCTCCAAACCCAATTATCCAACAAAGTATGCCCGAACTTGAAATCACAAAATGGAATACCATTAAAGTTGACGATAATATGATGACCTCAATACCGGGACTTTTTGCTGGAGGCGATATTGTTAGGGGTGGTGCAACAGTAATTTTAGCTATGGGCGACGGAAGAAAAGCGGCTTCAGGAATGCATTCCTATGTGCAATCAGAAGTTTTCGTGAATATTTAAATTTACTTTTGAAATAGTTTAAAAACAAAACCCAATAAATCAAATGATTTACTGGGTTTTTGTACCTCGGGCGGGAATCGAACCCGCACTTCCTTGCGAAAACTGGATTTTGAATCCAGCGCGTCTACCAATTCCGCCACCGAGGCTTATTATAAAGAATTCCTCAGAATTCTTAACTTTTCAGATTTAAAATACATCAAACTTGAATCGGTCTGCAAATTTAAAAATAATTTTCATCTAAAACAGAAAAACTTCACTTAGTTGTAGCATTACCGTTGAAATAATTTTAAATTTGCAACCAAAATACGGAAACCTAATCAAATAACACTGCTAAAAAATGGACATCCCTTATCTTGAACCTAAAATTTTCGCTTGCACACAAAGCAAAGAATTGGCTAAAAATATTGCAAAAAATTACGGAATTCCACTTGGAAACGTAGTGGTAACAAGGTTTAGCGATGGGGAGTTCCAGCCTGCATTTGTTGAATCGGTTAGGGGAAGACGTATTTTTATTGTGGGTTCCACATTTCCAAATTCAGATAATTTAATGGAAATGCTATTGATGCTCGATGCCGCAAAAAGAGCCTCAGCACGTCACGTCACTGCAGTAATTCCTTATTTTGGCTGGGCGCGCCAAGACAGAAAAGACCAGCCTCGTGTTGCCATTGGCGCAAAATTGGTGGCAAATCTTTTACAAACTGCCGGCGCAACGCGCATTATTACGATGGACTTGCACGCTGATCAAATTCAAGGTTTCTTCGAAAAACCTGTCGATCATTTGTTTGCTTCAACTATCTTTTTACCCTACATTCATTCATTAAATCTACAAAACTTAACCATTGCCTCGCCTGATATGGGCGGATCAAAACGCGCTTACGCCTATTCTAAATTTTTAGAAAGTGATGTGGTGATTTGTTATAAACAACGCATAAAAGCCAACGAAATAGATGCTATGGAATTAATTGGCGAAGTAAAAGACCGCCACGTGATTATTGTGGATGATATGGTTGATACCGGCGGAACGCTTGCCAAAGCAGCAGATGTTATGATGGAAAAAGGCGCCCTAAGCGTGCGTGCAATTTGCACACATCCTATTTTATCAGGGAACGCCTATGAAAAAATAGAAAACTCTAAATTATTGGAGCTGATAGTTTCAGACACAATTCCTTTAAAAAGAGAAAGTTCTAAAATAAAAGTTGTAACTTGCGCCCCTTTATTCGCGGATGTTATGCACAAAGTACAGGACAACACATCCATAAGCGGACAATTTTTAATGTAAATAATAATTAAATATAAATAAATGAAATCAATTACAATCACAGGATCTAAAAGAGAAAGCGTGGGCAAAGTAGCTACTAAAGCCTTACGTAATGCTGGACAGGTTCCTTGCGTATTATACGGAGGAGACAAAGCATTACACTTTTCAGCAGACGAAACTGCATTCAAAAACTTAGTGTACACTCCAAACGTTTATACTGCTAAGATTGAATTTGAAGGAAACCAATACAATGCAATTTTGCAGGATATTCAGTTTCACCCAGTATCTGACAAAATTTTACACATCGATTTTTATCAATTATTTGATGATAAATTGGTAACTATGGCAATTCCAGTACAACTGGTTGGCACGGCACCAGGTATTATTAAAGGTGGATCGCTGCGTTTTGCACAACGTAAATTAAACGTTAGAGCGTTGCCTTCAGATTTGCCAGACTTTATTGACGCCAATATCTCAAAATTAGACATTGGTGACAAATTATATGTTACTGAAGTGGCCAACGAAAAATACACTGTTTTACATCCAGAAAACACTGTAATCGCACAGGTTAGAACTTCTCGTAATGTTGCGAAAGCAGCTACAGCAGAAGCTAAAGGAAAGAAATAAGGTTTTTATTATTATGAAAAAGCGTTGCATTGGCAGCGCTTTTTTCATTTAAATAAACCGCAATCTTTTTACTACTTTTGCCTTATGCAATTGAACAAATTAATAAAGTCATTGTTTGGCCAAAAAAAGGAAGCTCCAGAGCAACAGCCCATGAAAAAATATTTAATTGTTGGTTTAGGAAATATTGGCGAAAAATATGCGGAAACCCGTCATAATATCGGGTTTAAAATTTTAGATGAACTGGCCAAAAAAGAATCCGTTTCTTTTGAAAGCGAAAAATTGGGCGCCATCGCCACTTTCAAATTTAAAGGAAGGACTTTTATTTTGCTGAAACCCTCAACCTATATGAATTTAAGCGGTAAAGCGGTGAAATATTGGCTTACCAAAGAAAACATTCCCATCGAAAATTTATTGGTCATCTGCGACGATTTAAACTTGGATTTTGGCGCCATTCGCTTAAAAGCCAAAGGAAGCGACGGCGGTCATAATGGCTTAAAAGACATTACGGCCGTTTTACAAACCCAAGAATATGCGCGATTCCGATTTGGTGTTGGTTCACAATTTTCAAAAGGCCGCCAGGTAGATTTCGTTTTGGGCGAATGGGATAAAAACGAATTAAAAGCACTTCCGGAGCGTTTGGACAAATCGGCAGAACTCGTCAAATCATTTGGCACCGCCGGTTTAAACAATACTATGAACACCTTTAACGGCACCTAAAAACAATAAATTCGATTTTATTTTGGGCGTTCCCTAACGGTCGGGCATTCCGTTCCAATCTTTTTATCGGTAAAAACCTCCAAAAAGTATTTCCACTGCAGTCCCTAACGCAAATTGAATTACGATTTTTGATTTACGATTTTTCTTAATCAAAAGTTAACCAAAATAAAATTTCGTAATTGCATTTTTTTGCAGATAAACCAGCAATTGGCCAATAATTGATTTATGTTGATTTAAAACTTTGTGAATCTTTGTTTTTACTTTGTGAATCTCTGTGCAATAGCGTTTAATTATATAGAATTAATATTTTCACCAAGAAATAATTAACCTTTTAGCAAGCCTTGCGTAAAACTTTGGTCCCTTGCGGTTAATTGCCAATATTATTTTAATGCTATTTTATTTGGTTTCTATCATAGAATACGCAAATCGAATTAATAATTCACATTGCAAATTTCAAGAAATTAACGAGAAATATTTTTGAACATCCAACAAAAAAGTCTTCCCTTCGGGAAGATTTAGATGGGAATTTGGTCCGATGCATACCACTCAGCATTCGAAGTTCCGGTTTCCTGCAATTTCAGGGAATGTAACTTTACGTTTTCGGGCAATCTATTGCTAATTTTTTTGGCAAAATCCACCAGCATCATTTCACTGGTTGGCTGGTAATCGACCAAAATAACGTTATGTTCCCTTTTTTCCAATTCTTTTGCCAATTCTATGTGTGGCGTATTTTTGTTAAATACGGTTGCGTGGTCAAAATTGTTCACAATTTCCGAAGCAACAATTTTTTTCAAATCCCCAAAATCAATCACCATTCCATATTTTACGTTGGTTGAATCGCTTATTGGCGTTCCAATAACCGTTACTGAAAGTTTGTAACTGTGCCCATGAATATTTTTGCATTTTCCGTCGTAGCCATACAAGGCATGCGCAGTTTCAAAATTAAATTGCTTGGTGATTCTTATTTTACTCATTTTAACGATAAATATTTAAATTTAATCTTCGAGATCTTTTCTGTTTTTGGCTTTGTAATAAATAAAATATGCCAAAGCGGCCAATAGCACAAAAGGTAAATAAGTGCCAATAATTACGCCAATTTGATAATTATTGTCCGGTGCATTTTTAATTTTCTCTTCAACATTTATTTGCTGAAAAAAAGCAATGAAATTAAACAACATTTTGTTACTTTTTAAATTTTAGCAAAGCGTTTTTTGTAGTTTCAGACAGTACCAATTTACCGCTAATTTTCGCTCTTTCTTCCAATAATAACTCCCAATGTTCCGTGCCTTCCCACAAAACTTTTTTCATTTCCTTTAAAGCATCCGGATTGTATTGCGACAGCTTTAAGGCTAAATTATCCACTTCTTTGTCCATTTCATTTGTTGTTTCAAAAACCCTGGCAAACAGTCCCTTTTCTTTTGCCCAATAAGCGTTTTGCCAAGTGGTGGCG
>JACUUQ010000319.1 GCA_014859175.1 Lutibacter sp.
TTTTAAAGGTTCAAAACTAATTTTAAACATTTTCCCTAGCTTAGACACAGGAACTTGCGCAGCTTCCGTAAGAAGATTCAACAAAGAAGCAAGCGAACTTGAAAACACAAAAGTATTGTGCATTTCACGCGATTTACCTTTTGCACAAGCGCGTTTTTGCGGTGCTGAAGGATTGGAAAATGTTATTACTTTATCTGATTTTGCCAAAGGAAAATTTGGAAAAAACTATGGGTTGACAATTGCTGACGGGCCTTTGGCAAATTTACACTCAAGAGCCGTTGTAATTGTAAACGAAGAAGGTGTTGTGACTTACACAGAGCAAGTTTCTGAAATTGTTGACGAACCAAATTATGAAGCAGCTTTAAAGGCTCTTTAAACTATGAACTATGAACGTAATTTTTTTCTAAACCGACTAAAGTCAGTTAAATATGCGGCTAAAGGTTTTTATATTTTAATTACTTCAGAATATAGTATTATGGCCCAAATAGGCATTGGCATTCTCATGACAATCGCCGGGTTTTTAATGCATCTTTCTGCTACCGAATGGCTATTCCAAATTATGGCAATAGGGCTCATATTGGTAGCAGAATCATTAAATACCGCCATAGAAAAATTAGCGGATTTTATTCATCCTGAATATCACAAACAAATTGGCCTAATTAAAGATGTCGCAGCCGGAGCCGCATTTATTGCCGCAATAATTGCCATTATTATTGGTTTAATTATTTATGTACCCAAATTTATAATGTAATTTAACCACAGTCGCATTAATTTTATATTTTTGTGAGATAATTAATTGAATGGCCAAAACTACTAAATCAACCGTTAAAACACCCAGAAAGCCTCGTTTTCAAGGAATAAAATCATTTTTTGAAAATCGGCTCACGCAAACAATTTTTGGATTGTTTTTGATGCTTTTTGCAATTTTTTTAGCCGTCTCTTTCAGCTCCTTTTTGGTTAACGGACAAGATGATCAAAGCCAACTTTCGAATTTTGCCGACAAAAATGTTTCCGTAAAAAATTTATTGGGAAAAATTGGCGCAAGTTTAAGTCAGTTATTGGTTGAAAATGGTTTTGGATTGGCCACTTTTTATTTACCTGTATTGTTGTTTTTTACCGGCTTATTGATCTTTTTTAAAGGCGGTTTAAAACGCATGAGAAAATATTGGTTTTGGGGAATACTTGGAATGCTTTGGATCTCCATCACTTTAGCCTTTTTGGTGCCAAAAAATCCCATTCTTGGAGGTGTTGTCGGTTTTGAGTTGAACAATTACCTTCAACAGTTTTTGGGCAAAACCGGACTGCTTTTGTCGCTGCTCTTCTTACTTATTTCTTATATGGTCATCCGATTCAAACTAACGCCCGAATTGGTTAAAAGCAGCCTAAAAAAGAATGTAGGCGAAATTCAAACCGAAGTTAATCCTATAGAAAATACCGATCAAACAGCTGTAAAAGTTGAAGATAAAAAAGAAGAATTCAAATCACCGCTTGAATTGTCGCTCGAACATTTAACGCCAATATCAACAGTTCCTGAAAATTATTTGGATGATAGCTATGACCTTGAAGATGATTCAGATTTTGTTCCGGATTTAAAATCAGAAGAAGATGTTGCAATAGCAGTGGAAAAAATTGTGGAAGAAAACCGCGTAGATGAAAACTTATCAGACCAACTGGTAAAAGATTTCGGTGAGTTTGATCCAACCTTGGAATTAAGCAATTATAAATTCCCAACCTTAAATTTATTGCGGGATTATAATGAAAGCATCTCCGTTGACCAA
>JACUUQ010000320.1 GCA_014859175.1 Lutibacter sp.
TGCCGTTATTTTTTGCGATGCAAAACATATGCCTTGCAGTATGTTGTTAAATTTAGACAACCATCACATACAGCAAGAATTATTTTTTAATCAGATTAAAGCCACCGAACCATTAAAAAAGCAGCTTTGGCAACAAACAATAAAGACAAAAATTAAACACCAAGCGCAGCATTTGCAAATGTTGAACAAGCCTTTTGAAGTTTTAAATTTTCACGAATCTAAAGTATTAAGCGGCGATACAGAAAACCGAGAAGGCGTTGCCGCCGCACATTATTGGAAACACATTTTCGATTTCGATTTTAAAAGGGAGCGTTATGGCGAGTATCCCAATCTGTTTTTAAATTACGGATACATTATTTTAAGAGCGGCAGTTGCAAGAGCCATTGCTGGCAGCGGATTGTTAAGCACTTTGGGCATTCACCATCACAATAAATACAATGCTTTTTGTTTGGCAGATGATATTATGGAACCTTACAGACCATTAGTTGACGCCAAAGTAATTGAAATCATAAATACTTTTCCGGAACAAGAACTAACTACGCCCATTAAGGCAGAACTTTTGAAAGTATTAACCCAAACCGTTTATTTTGAAGATATTAAAAGTCCGTTGATGGTGGCCTTAACAAGAACCACAAATTCGCTGCAACAATGTTATGCAGGCAGCGCTCGAAAAATTAACTACCCCAGTTTATGGAGTTAAATGGTTACAGAATTATGTGGTTATTTGTATTTTTTGATTTACCGACCGAAACGAAAAAAGACAGAAGAAACGCCCAACAATTTAGAAAAAGTTTGATAAAAGACGGATTTACAATGATGCAATTTTCTGTTTACACAAGGCATTGTGCCAGCAGTGAAAGTGCTGATGTACACGAAAAAAGAATTAACCATTTATTGCCGCCTCTGGGAAAAGTGAGTGTGCTTCGCATAACAGACAAACAATTTGGGAATATTCTTAATTTTTGGGGGAAATTTGAAGTTCCAAAAGAACCGCAGCCTTCGCAACTGGAGCTGTTTTAAAAAGAGAAAATTTGAATTTATTTCTGAATATTTTTGTTTTTCGATTCACAAACACACAAAAAAAATAAAATGCGGTGTTTGTAAACCTCGAAAAAAAAACTTTTTAAATCTTATTGTGATTAAGGAAAAACCTTATAAATATCGTTTCGTTTTACCAAACGAACCATTTCAATCTGACCATTTTCTATAAACAGCCCAAGCCTATAATCGCCAATTCTAATACGGTAAGCATTTGAGTAGCCTTGCATCTTTTTAACATTGGGCAAGAATGCTAAACTTTCAGCCAACTCAACCGCAATAATAACTTCTTTAATTTGACCTTTCAATTTTACATTGGAAATTTTGATTAAGTCCTTTTTAAAACTGTTTAAAAATACGACTTTCATTCCTCATTTAAAATATCCATAATATCTTCTCTACTTGAAACATCAGCCCTATCAACTTGCTGCATTAATAACAAAAGCCCTAAGTCTTCCTTTTCCTCTTGAGACAATTTATTAAAACGTTGTTTTGTTTTTTCGGCTACAAACCAAGTTACGGCTTCTTCCATTAACCCTTTTACGCTATTGTCTTCAAAAACCGACAACAATTTTAATTTGGTTAATGTTACTTCATCAATGTCGATATTTTTTCGCATATTATTTTTTTGCAAATATACAACAATATACAAAACATATAATATACACTATATATTTTAAAATAAAATGCGGTGTTTGTAAACCACTGTTAGGAATAAAAAAATGCCCCAATC
>JACUUQ010000097.1 GCA_014859175.1 Lutibacter sp.
GTCCAAGCCAATTCAATCATTGCAGGCACATCACCGATACATGCTACCGTTACGTTTTGAGGTATGGAACCGAAAATAGGGGCAACCTCATCTGGAGTAACCGTAAATGTGGCAGTACATGAAGCTGTTTGTTCACAAGAATCTGTTGCAGTATAGGTAACAGAAACAGTTCCACCACATCTATCAGGAGGTAAAAAAGTACTTAAATTGTCACCTATTACAGCACCGCCTGTATAAGCATAACTTTCCACGATAGGAGTAACGCCATCGGCATAAGAGAAACTAGTTTTCCATGCAGCGAATGCGGCATTTATTTCTTCTTGTGTTGAACAAACAGGCAGTATTACATTTTCTGGACAATTTATGGCCAATTTAGTGGCGCCCAAGTCCAGATGAATAATTCCTGGGAAATCTTTTAATTCAGCCGTAGTTGATTGCGAAGTTTTTGTCCTTACAAATACGGTACTAATATGTGCACAAGGATTTTCGCCAAAATTAAGCAGTTCTGTTAAGTTTATGGCACCTTCAGCCCATTGGTTTGGATCATAAACACCGGGAGTGGTTCCATATACGTCAAAAGGTACGGTCTCCGGGTTGTTATTAACGGTTACATATATTGAGCCAACATAATTTGAATTAGGTTGAAGCACATATTCATAACCACCGTTTACGGGTTGCCATTTTCTTATTTCAGCTGTGGCATCAGTACCTCCATTTGTAAAAATAACGGTAACCAATAAGTCACCTACAGTTCTTCCGTTTGCAGTTCCTTCAGTTGCAAATCCACCAGCCGTCATTGTCAACGATTTTTGCAAAAACTCAAAGTCGATGTAAGCGTCACCGTTGGTAACTTGACGGTCTGCAGCAAAAATACACCACAAATCACCTGCCACGCCACCTGAAATTGATGGATCAGAATAAGCAAAATGAACACCAACGTTTTGCATCTCGTTTTTGTTTGGAACATTTCCGGAACCCCAAGTATACGTAGCCGGGTTGTCATTTATCTTATTTGAAGCAGTAAATATTGTAGGATCCGTTCCTCCCCATGCATCTTGTAAAAAGAATGTCATGGTAGGATCTTTAACAGTTCCGTCTAGGTTAAATAAGGAACCTCCAGATCCTGGAAATAACGGGTTGTAAAACCAGTCTCCAATACCTGGTGTTGGCGTGTTGGCAATAGCATCGCCATCAATGCCAAAACCTCCAGTTGGCGTAAGCACAGGAACGGTTCCGCGAATGTTTTGTGCTGTTAGCGTAAAGCTTGTCAGCACGGTCGTCATAATAAATAAAGCCGAAACAAATTGTCGCCAACAACAGCGCAATAGTTTTAGGCTAAAATTTGACGTTTCTCTAATAAAAGTAAAATTTTCCATAAGTTGAATTTTTCGAAAAATAATTCAATAAATAATCTAATAATTCCCGTATTCAAGCAAGTGAATACCTAACAGCACTTAGCTTAAAAAAGCCAAGGGTGAGACGTGTGTGTTATTCAGTTAAATTCATATTTAACCAAACAGGGATATGGATATAGGGATATGTGGGATACGGTTTTTGGGGTAAAAACGGTTAATTTTAACGCTTTTTTTTAAGACCATTAAAATATATTTCATTTAAAACTTATGTAAATTTATGACCTAATGTGATGAAAATGATTGATATATATCAAGTTCAAATGAATTGAATTAGAATTTTAATAATCGGCTATAATATTCAAATAAATTGTATTAAAACCTCTGAGTGGATAAAACACAAATTAATTATTTATGATATTTATTAGTTTTTTTATGCTAAAATCTACCACCTAAAACAATTCTTCAGTATCAATGTTTAGATTGTTTAAAAAAGCAACCGTTTTATTAATTTCTGTGCTTAAAATGGTGTCGTTTTCAATAAAAGGAACGTCGCTTCGATACATTTCCAAAAACGATTCCAAAAATTCAGAGGTTTTTAGCGGTTTTCTAAAATGCAAAGCCTGTGAAGCGTTCAGCAGTTCAATGGCCAAAATAGTTTCAATATTGTCAACAATTTGTTTGGTTTTTGTGGCGCCGTTGGCGCCCATACTCACGTGGTCTTCCTGTCCGTTACTCGAGACAATGGAATCAACCGATGCCGGTGTTGCCAATTGTTTATTTTGGCTGGCGATGCTTGCGGCGGTATATTGAGGAATCATCAAACCACTGTTTAAACCCGGGTTTTTCACCAAAAAAGGCGGCAAATTCCGTTGACCGGATATCAGCTGAAAAGTTCTTCTTTCTGAAATGCTTCCCAGCTCTGCCATCGCGATTCCCATAAAATCAAAGGCAAGGGCCAAAGGCTGTCCGTGAAAATTTCCTCCGGAAATAATTTCATCAGATTCAATAAAAATATTGGGATTGTCTGTTACTGAATTAATTTCCGTAGTGAACACTTTTTTGCAATAGTTTAAGGCATCTTTGCTGGCGCCGTGCACTTGCGGCATACACCTAAAAGAATACGGATCCTGCACATGTTCTTTATGCTGCGCTACAATTTCGCTTTCTTCCAAAAAATCTTTAATGCGTTGCGCCGTTTTTATTTGTCCGTTGTGCGGCCGTATAAAATGTATCAATTCATTAAAAGGTTCAATTCTTCCGTCGAAAGCATCCAAGGAAAGCGCGCCAATTAAGTCGGCCAAATAGGAAAGTTTGTAAGATTTCAGTATTAAATGAACCCCAAAAGCACTCATAAATTGTGTGCCGTTTAACAAAGCCAATCCTTCTTTCGATTTTAATTCGATTTTGCTCCAGTTAAATTTCTTTAAAACCAACGCGCTGTCAACAATTTCGTTGTTAAAATATACTTCGCCTTTGCCAATTAAAGGCAATGACAAATGGGCCAAAGGCGCCAAATCGCCCGAAGCACCCAAGGAACCTTGCTCGTAAACCACAGGGATAATATTGTTGTTGTAAAAATCCACCAACCGTTCCACAGTTTCTCTTTGAACGCCTGAATGGCCGTAACTTAACGACTGAATTTTCAGCAAAAGCATAAGTTTCACAATGTGCTTTTCCACTTTCCTTCCCGTTCCGCAGGCGTGGCTCATGACAAGATTTTCTTGTAGTTTATGCAAATTATCATTGTCAATTTTTACGTTGCACAAAGAACCAAATCCGGTATTGATGCCGTAAATGGGGGCTCCATGTTTCTCCAGTTTTTTATCTAAATATATACGGCAATTCTCTATTTTTTCAATGGCTTCAGCAGAAAGGTTTAATTTTTTATCAGTAAAAATAATGTCGCTTACCGCAGTAAAATCCAATGGTTTGGAATTGATCTCGTGTAGGTTGTTCATGGTTGTGTTTTGGTGCATCAAAATTCCGCATTCCTAACGCAATATGCAAATAATTTGTTAAAGTAATATTATAAATTATTTATGATACAATATGTTTTATATTTGCTTATTATTTAAAAAAAATCAGCATCAACAATGAAAAAAATCTGGTTATTTATAGCCGCAATTACAATACTGTCTTGTAAAGATGATAAAAAATCAGATTTCACTGTTATTTCCGGAGAAATCACCAACCATAGAGGAAGTGAAATAACCTTTAAAATGCCTAGCAACAAAGAATTTAATGAAGTCGTCCAAGTTTCCGGAGACGGTAAATTTTTAGACACCTTACTTATAGAAACAGGTATTTACACCTTTCAATATGGCAGAAACAGGACGGAAATTTATGTTGGAGCGGGCAACAATTTAACAATGAATTTTGATGCGAATGATTTTGAAAATACGCTTACTTTTTCAGGAAAAGGTTCAGAAATGAGCACTTATTTATTTGAAAAACAAAAAACAGAAAAAAAATTATTGGGTGAAGACAATTCGATTTACAAATTGGATGAGGCCGCTTATGTTGCAAAAGTGAAAGAAATTAAAAACACTTTGGAAAAATTGGTTTCTTTGGGCAAAGGCATCGACAATGATTTTGAGGACAAAGAAAAGCGAAATCTCAATTATACCTATTTAACAAGACTTAACAACTACCAAATTTTTCATAGCCATTATGCGCAAAAGCCCGATTTTAAAACTTCTGAAGGATTTTTAAAAGAGTTGGACGCCGTTACTTACGACAGTGAGGAAGATTTTTTATTCTCGCCCGATTACAGAACTTTGGTAACAAATTATTACAGAAGAAAAGCGAGTGAATTGGAAAGGAAAGAACAAATTGACGGCGATGTTGCTTTTATTAAAATTGTAGGAGCACTGGAAAAACCAACGATGAAAAACGACTTGATTTATGAGCGTGTGAAATACGCTTTTACGTATTCTGACGATTTGGAGCCACTTTACAAACAATTTATGGCATCTTCCACAAATGAGGCGCATAAAAAGGAAATAACTGAAAGCTACAATAAATTTAAAACAGTGGCCAAAGGGCAACCTTCGCCAAAATTTATAGATTACGAAAACTATGCCGGCGGAAAAACTTCATTGGATGACTTAAAAGGAAACTATGTTTTTATTAATGTTTGGGCAACTTGGTCAAGCCCTAGCCCAAGAGAAATGAATTCTTTTAAGGATCTGGAAACAACTTACGCAGGAAAAAATATTAAATTTGTAAGCATTTCAGTGGATAGGGCAGCCGACTACGACAAATGGAAAAAGGTGGTTGATGAAAATAAATTTGCGGGAATTCATCTGTTTGCAGATGCAGCTATGGAGTCAAGTTTTATTCAGGAGTATTTTATCAAAATAACGCCTCGTTATATTTTAGTTGATCCTGTAGGAAATATTGTAAATGCAAATGCGCCGAGACCATCAAGCAGCAAATTAAAAAGAACTTTTAGTGAACTTAATATTTAAAACAATTATATAACAAAATGAAAAAAATAATTTTACTTTTTGCCGTTATTGCCATAGTTTCCTGTAAATCGGAAGGACCTAAGGATTATGTAACATTGGCAGGGAAATTGAAAACACCGGGCATTGAAAAATTAACAGTTCAAGGAAGAGGTTTCACAAAGGAAATATTGGTAAACAGCGATGGCACATTTTCAGACACTTTGAAAGTGACTGATGGTGTTCATGCAATCTCAAATGAAGAAGACAGGGTAACTTTATACTTAAAAAACGGATACGACTTAAATATGGAATTTAAAGGCGAACGTTTGTCGGATGGTGTAATTTACAAAGGAGAAGGTGCCGGAACCAATAATTTCATGGAAAATAAACGTGGATTTTATATGAGTGACAATGCCAACCCTAAATCTTACTTTACGTTGGATAAAGCCGCTTTTGATGCAAAACTTGCCGCAGCAAAATTGGAATTGCAAGGCTATAAAGATCAAGCCAAAGATTTAGACTCTATTATTATTTCGATGGATGCCAGAAACGATGAAATGTTTTTTGGTTATATTGAATCCAATTATGAAGCGATGCACGAAACTTTAACCCGTTTGGGGAAAGGAAAAGCATCTCCGGTATTTACCGACTATGAAAATTTTAAAGGCGGAAAAACGTCGCTATCCGATTTAAAAGGAAAGTTTGTGTATATCGATGTTTGGGCAACCTGGTGTGCGCCGTGTAAGGCTGAAATTCCCTTTTTAAAAGCCTTGGAAAAAGAATATGAAGGTAAAAATCTTCAGATTGTCAGTATTTCTGTGGATAAGCCGGAAGCATACGAAACCTGGAAAAAAATGGTTGCAGCCGAACAATTGGGCGGTATGCAGTTATATGCCGACAACAATTTTGAATCACAGTTTATTCTGGATTACGGCATCAACGCCATTCCTAGATTTATTTTGATAGATGCAGCCGGAAATATTGTAGATGCTGATGTGTTAAGGCCATCTGACCCTAAATTAAAAGAATTATTTACCGAATTGGGAATTTAATATTCCGATAATTCTAAAAGCAAAAAAACCTGTGAAGCAATTGATTCGCAGGTTTTTTTATTTTAAAATCTAAAGTTTAAAATCGTAAATCCAAAATCGTAAATCTAAAATCTATTTAACCCAATATAGCTCTTGAAATCACAATTTTTTGAATTTCAGAAGTTCCCTCATAAATTTGGGTAATCTTGGCGTCACGCATTAAACGTTCCACATGATATTCTTTTACAAAACCATAACCACCGTGAATTTGAACGGCTTCAACGGTTACGTTCATTGCCATATCAGCAGCATATAATTTTGCCATGGCGCCGCTTAAATCGTAATTTAAGTGTTGGTCTTTATCCCAGGCGGCTTTTATGCATAAATGTCTGGCCGCCTCAATGGAAGTTGCCATATCGGCCAATTTAAAGGCGATGGCTTGGTGTTGGCCAATTTCTTTTCCGAAAGTTTTGCGTTCTTTAGAGTATTTTAATGCCAATTCATAAGCTCCGGAAGCTATGCCCAAGGCTTGCGCGGCAATTCCAATTCTTCCGCCAGCCAATGTTTTCATCGCAAATTTAAATCCGAATCCGTCTTCGCCAATTCTGTTTTCTTTGAGTACTTTTACGTCGGTAAACATCAAAGAGTGGGTATCGGAACCACGAATTCCCATTTTATTTTCTTTTTTTCCAACTGCAAAACCAGGCAATCCTTTTTCAACAATTAAAGCATTGATTCCTTTATGTCCTTTGGCAACATCAGTTTGGGCAATGACAATATAAACACTTGCGTTGCTTCCGTTGGTAATCCAGTTTTTTGTGCCGTTTAGCAAGTAATAATCTCCTTTGTCTATGGCGGTTGTATGCTGTGAAGTGGCGTCGGATCCTGCTTCAGGCTCACTCAGGCAAAAAGCGCCTATAATTTCGCCTGTTGCAAGCGGAACCAAATATTTTTGTTTTTGCGCTTCTGTCCCAAAAGTTTCCAATCCCCAGCAAACCAAAGAATTATTTACGGACATCGCTACGGAAGCCGACGCGTCGATCTTTGAAATTTCTTCCATCGCCAAAACATAAGATACGGTGTCCAAACCGCTTCCGCCATACATTGGATCAACCATCATTCCTAAAAATCCCAATTCTCCCATTTTTTTTATTTGTTCAGCAGGAAATTGTTGTTTTTCGTCGCGTTCAATTACACCCGGCAAAAGCTCGGTTTGAGCAAAATCGCGCGCGGCATCGCGTATCATTATTTGTTCTTCGGTTAAATTAAAATCCATAATTAATAAGAGTTATATGTAAAATTTATTTTTTGTTCAAATATAAGTCTTTTTTAGGTTAAATTTTACATATTTAATAAAAAGGAAAAAACGTTTGTTTAACAAGTGCAATATCTATTGATAAAAGAATGAAAAGATTCAAAATAACATAGAAAAAATTCGATTAGGTATTCTTTGATTTGTCTTTTTGTAATTGTTAAGTTCTGAAAATCAAACAAATGATTTATTTTGTGAATTGAAGAAATGCAGGCGAATTGTTCCCTAAAAATCTTCGGCGGTTTTGTTTAAGTTTTTATTATATTTGTTCACTTGATCAGCTTTTATTAATAATGCCTAACAATTAAATTATGATACAAATGTGACCTCCCTTGGGAGGAATTATATTTTAAACAGAAGGAAAATTTTGTTAGAACAGGAAAAAAATTTAAGTCATAATTAGTAAATATCAGGATGAAAAAATTATTAAAAAAGTACGAAGACAAGCAACCCGAAATCGTTTTTCATTGGAAAGACCAAGAATCTGAAGCAGAAGGCTGGACCGTAATAAACTCTTTAAGAGGCGGTGCTGCAGGCGGAGGAACAAGAATGCGCAAGGGATTGGATATGAATGAAGTGCTTTCGTTGGCAAAAACAATGGAAGTGAAATTTACCGTTTCCGGACCTGCCATCGGCGGTGCAAAATCGGGCATTAACTTCGATCCAAACGACCCAAGAAAGGCAGGTGTTTTAAAACGTTGGTATAAAGCTGTTTCGCCTTTATTAAAGCATTATTACGGCACCGGCGGCGATTTAAATGTTGATGAAATTCACGAAGTGATTCCGATGACCGAAGATTGCGGCGTTTGGCATCCGCAGGAAGGTGTTTTTAACGGACATTTTAAACCTACCGAAGCAGAGAAAATCAACAGAATTGGCCAATTGCGTTTTGGCGTTATCAAAGTGATTGAAGATGCCAATTTTTCTCCCGATTTATCCAAAAAATTCACAGTTGCCGATATGTTAACGGGTTACGGCGTTGCTGAAGCCGTTAAACATTATTATGATATTTATGGCGGTTCCATTAAAGGAAAACGTGCCATTGTGCAGGGATTTGGAAATGTAGGTTCTGCATCAGCCTATTATTTAACGCAATTGGGCGCAAAAGTGGTTGGAATTATCGACAGAAACGGAGGATTAATCAATGAAGCCGGATTTACAATGGAAGAAATGCGCACCTTGTTTTTAGAAAAAAACGGCAATCAGCTGACAGCCAATAATATTATTCCGTTTGATGAAATCAATAAAAAAATTTGGTCGTTGCCAGCAGAAATATTTGTTCCTGCAGCCGCATCGCGTTTGGTAACCCAAGAACAGGTGACAAAAATGGCAGCATCGGGATTGGAAGTTATTTCTCCGGGTGCCAACGTGCCTTTTGCCGATAAGGAAATTTTCTTTGGCCCAATTATGGAATTTACCGACAAACAGGTGAGTTTATTGCCCGATTTTATCTCAAATTGCGGAATTGCCAGAGTTTTTGCCTATTTAATGGAATCCAGAGTAGAATTGCCTATGAAAGATGCCGCTATTTTTGGCGACATTTCAAACACCATTAAAAAAGCATTGGAAAATACCCATAATAGAAATTCCAACAAAAAGCAGATCTGTAAAACCGCTTTTGAAATCGCATTAAAACAATTAATTTAAACTTTAAATAAAAAATGGAAACAATAATTATAGTACTCTTCATTTTAGGGTATGCGGCAATTGCCCTTGAACATAATTTAAAGCTGGATAAATTGATTCCCGCTTTGGCTATGATGTCAATTCTTTGGGCATTGGTTTCTTTTGGAATTGGTTCATTTCCAAATTGGTTTGACTCTGTCGGCCATAAACTGGTTGAAGGGTTTGCAAATTTTACTTTAGCTGAAAGACAGCACTTAATGGAAGAGACATTGCTTCATCATTTGGGTAAAACCGCGGAAATATTGTTTTTCCTGTTGGGCGCCATGACCATTGTGGAGATTATTGATTATTTCGATGGTTTTGCAACATTTAAAAATTTTATCAAAACAAAAAATAAGAAAAGGTTACTGTGGATTTTTGCATTTTTGGCATTCATACTTTCCGCAATTATTGACAATTTAACAGCCACAATCGTATTGATTACCATTCTTCAAAAAATAGTAAACGAAAAAAACACACGTATATGGTTTGCCAGTTTAATAATTATTGCGGCTAATGCCGGTGGAGCCTGGTCTCCAATTGGGGACGTCACCACTACCATGCTTTGGATCGGTAAGAAAGTGACTTCAGCAAAATTGATGGAATATCTAATTATTCCGTCATTAATATGTATGGTTGTTCCTGTATTTATCGCATCATTTATGAAACCTTTTAAAGGCAATGTTGATGCAGAAATAGAAGATAATGGCATAAAAAGCAAGTTTGGTCCAAGAATGTTGTATTTAGGTTTGGGTTCTATAATTTTTGTGCCGGTATTTAAAACAATTACCCATTTACCGCCTTATGTAGGGATGATGCTTTCTTTAGCTGTAGTGGGAGTTTTTGCGGAAATATATAGCAGATTTCAATTTACGCTATCAAGTCTGGTTGAAGATGAAGCAGCTGACCCAGTAGGTTTTCACAGCCCTGTGCACAAATCATTATCAAAGATTGAAATGCCGAGTGTGCTTTTTTTCTTTGGAATATTAATGGCAGTGGCGACCTTGGAAACTTTAGGGATTTTATTTATTGGTGCCGAAAGCTTAAAGGCAGTAGTGCCAAATTTAGATGTTGTGGTGATGGCTTTAGGTTTGGGTTCAGCAGTTATCGACAATGTTCCTTTGGTGGCAGCCAGTATGGGAATGTTTAATGCCCCCATAGATAATCATTTATGGCATTTTGTGGCATATTCTGCAGGAACTGGCGGAAGTATGTTAATTATAGGTTCTGCAGCCGGCGTTGTGGCTATGGGAATGGAGAAAATTAATTTTATGTGGTACTTCAAAAATATCGCTTGGTTGGCCGCTGTTGGTTTTGTTACTGGGGCAATTGCTTTTATGTTGATGAGGAATTTAAGCTTTTAATAGTATAATCTCTTAATTTATCTTTGATTTTTTAAATGGCATATATGCAATTTTAAATTTTTATTTTCGTTAATTGGAAATAAAACTAAAACTAAAAGGCTATGTTATATTTACAAAAGTATTTGTGTTAGGGATTACTTCACCTATTATTTGTTTTTTATAGGTGTTCAGTGAACCATGT
>JACUUQ010000321.1 GCA_014859175.1 Lutibacter sp.
CCGTTTGTGGAACGAAACTCATCCGCAGCCCATTTTTCTATTGCTTTGAGCAGTTCTTCATCTATCCGTAATGCAAATGCTTTCTTCGACATATTTTATTTCTTTTCTAAATTTTAGAGTTCATCGTTCCGATTTTGTCCTGATAGGTGTCAATCGTTCTTTGAATTTCTTCTTTTTTTTGTGTTCCAATTAAAAGATATTTTCCATTACTCAATAATAGTTGAAGTCCAACATCGCCTTTCACTGTAAATGATTTTCCCTTACTTTTTCTAAAACTAAATTTTAAGCCCCAGCCGCCATATTCAAAAATGGCATCATAATTTCGAACGTAACATTTGTCAATCTCATCCCAAGGTATAAACCGATAGGAAAAATGAAAAGGCAAATACTGGTAATAAACACCTTTTTCGTCTATTCTGGTTTTCAGCTTAAAATAATTAAAAAGTGCAAAGATGAATATAATGACCAGAAACCCTCCTAAATTATTTAGTATTTCCCCAATATTACCTTGTGAAATAGTGTCCCAATCTTTAACTATCGGAATTGCTGCCACAACAAAAGCAATGGCTAAGCCAATAAATAACCAAGATTGCGTAAATTTTTGTTCTTCGATAAAAATCTTCATTTTTATAGTTTCAAACTATTCTTAAAAAATTGGTTATCAATATTTATTTTTATCCCGTTCAAAAATCACTTTAGAAAAATCGCCATGGCCGTTGCTTAAAGCGCTAACCACTTCCCATCCTTCGCGCGCATATTGGTTGAGTGTATCTTCAAAAAAGGCGTCCTTTTTCCAAAACCCTTTCGATATAATTTTATATTCTTTCATGAGTGTATAATTGGTTGCTAAAAAATCATTTTTGAAACTGTCATATAAATGATGAAAGTAACGTACACTAAAATTGCAATCATCATTTAATGATTTAAAGTTCCTGTATTAACAATAGGTGTTGTGTCTTTATCGGAACAAAGCACCACCATCAAATTGCTCACCATCGCGGCTTTTCGTTCCTCATCCAAGTCCACAATATTATTTTTGCTCAGTTTTAGTATCGCCATTTCCACCATACTTACGGCACCTTCCACAATTTTATGGCGCGCGGCAATAATTGCTGTTGCTTGTTGGCGTTTTAACATGGCGCTTGCAATTTCCTGTGCATAAGCCAAATAACCGATACGTGCTTCCAGCACCTGGATTCCGGCCATTTCCAAACGTTCGGAAAGTTCCTCTTCTAAAGCCACGCTCACTTCATTGACGCTGGCTCTCAGTGTAATTTCTTCTTCTTTATCATCATCTTCAAAATTGTCGTAAGGATACAAACTCGCCAATTTACGAACGGCAGCATCCGATTGCACACGCACAAAATTTTCGTAATTGTCCACATCAAAAGCGGCTTTATAGGTGTCTTTTACTTTCCAAACCAAAATTGTGCTGATCATAATCGGGTTTCCCAATTTGTCGTTTACTTTTACGCGCTCGCTGTCGAAATTACTCGCCCTTAATGAAATGCCTTTTTTCAGATACAAAGGATTTCCCCAATAAAATCCGTTTTCTTTTACCGTACCAATGTATTTTCCGAAAAGCAAAATCACTTTTGAGGTGTTCGGATTTACCAAAAAGAAACCGGGAAGAATAATTATCGCCAAAAAAATAGCGATGGCGAACCAATCAGAAATATTGGCAACACCGTAAATTCCTGAAATGGCTAAAGCGAAAAAGAGAAATAGCATTAAATAGCCA
>JACUUQ010000098.1 GCA_014859175.1 Lutibacter sp.
TTTTCAGTTTTCAGTTTTCAGTTTTCAGTTTTCAGTTTTCAGTTTTCAGTTTTCAGTTTTCAAAAAATAAAAATTCTCAAAAAGTTCATTAAAATGAATTTTTTGAGAATTTTCAATTAAATTATTATATATTCTTTAAGACTCCTCTTCGCCTTCTTTTAAAGGCGTAATTTGAGAAACATAATCTTCTTCATGCCCTGGTTTGCTGTAATCATAAGGCCAGCGATGAACAGCAGGAATTTCTCCCGGCCAGTTTCCGTGTACATGCTCCACAGGTGTGGTCCATTCCAAAGTATTGGATTTCCAAGGATTTTGTGTCGCTTTTTTGCCTTTATAAATGCTGATAAAGAAGTTTGCCAAGAAAATGATTTGCGCGGCGCCTCCTAAAATAGCAAATAAAGTGATGACAATATTAACATCGGCAACATCATCAAACAATGGAAATGCGGTATTTGCGTAATATCTACGAGGCAATCCTGCCAATCCAACAAAGTGCATCGGGAAGAAAACGCCATAAGCTGCCACGGCTGTAATCCAGAAATGCCAGTAACCCAATGTTTTGTTCATCATTCTGCCATACATTTTAGGAAACCAATGATAAACACCCGCAAACATTCCGTAAATTGCAGAAACTCCCATTACCAAGTGAAAATGGGCCACCACAAAATAGGTGTCGTGCACATTAATGTCCAAAGCGCTGTCTCCAAGCACCAAGCCCGTCAATCCGCCAGAAATAAATGTAGAAACCAATCCTATTGAAAACAGCATGGCCGGGTTCATTTGTAAATTTCCTTTCCAAAGTGTGGTGATATAATTAAATGCCTTAACAGCAGAAGGTATTGCAATTAATAGGGTAGTAAACGTAAATACGGAACCTAAAAACGGATTCATTCCCGACACAAACATATGATGTCCCCAAACTACGGTAGACAAAAATGCGATGGCGATAATAGAACCAATCATCGCACGATAACCAAAAATTGGTTTTCTTGAATTTGTAGAAATTATTTCTGAAGTGATTCCTAGAGCAGGTAATAAAACGATATAAACTTCAGGATGTCCCAAGAACCAAAATAAATGTTCGAACAATACGGGAGATCCACCTTGATAATGTAAAACTTCACCTTGAATAAATATATCGGATAAATAAAATGAGGTTCCAAAACTTCTGTCGAAAATCAACAATAAGGCTGCAGAAAGCAACACAGGAAAAGAAACCACGCCGATAATTGCAGTCACAAAAAACGCCCAAATTGTCAATGGCAATCTGGTCATTTTCATTCCAACAGTTCTTAAATTAAGAACCGTAACAATGTAGTTTAAAGCGCCCAATAAAGAAGATGCAATAAATATAGCCATAGAAATCAGCCATAGCGTCATTCCCATTCCAGATCCAGGAATGGCTTGCGGCAAAGCGCTTAAAGGCGGATAAATGGTCCATCCTGCTGATGCTGGCCCAGCTTCAACAAAAAGTGAAATAACCATAATCACGCTCGATAAAAAGAACAGCCAATAGGAAACCATATTTAAGAATCCGGAGGCCATATCTCGCGCACCAATTTGCAAAGGAATCAACAAGTTACTGAATGTTCCGCTTAAACCTGCCGTTAAAACGAAGAAAACCATGATGGTACCGTGAATGGTTACCAATGCCAAATAAATATCAGGCGACATAACGCCTCCGTCCTGGTGGCGACCTAAAAAAGCTTCAATAATACTAAAGGAAGTATCTGGCCAAGCAATTTGCAATCGAAACATCATCGACATAAATACCCCAATAATTCCCATAAAAATTCCAGTAATTAAATACTGTTTTGAAATCATTTTATGGTCAGTACTAAAAACGTATTTTGTAATAAATGTTTCTTTGTGGTGGTGATCTGACATATTATAAATTTTTTTAAGTGTAGTAGTTAATTTGCTTCTTGTATAACCTGAGCGATTGATTTTTGAGTGCTTAACCAATTGTTAAAATCGGCTTCCTCTTGCACAATAATCTTCATTTGCATATTGTAATGAGAAGATCCGCAAATTTTGTTGCAAAGCAATAAATAATCAAACTCGTAAGGATCTTCACCTTTTTCAGCCCTGATTTTATTGATGCCTTCAACTTTCGCTATCGTTTTTTCGTTCGCTCTCATTTCTTCGGTAGTCATGCTTGGCGTAAAAGAAAACTGGGTAACCATTCCCGGAACGCAGTTCATTTGCGCCCTAAAATGAGGCATATATGCTGAATGCAAAACATCTTGGGAGCGGAATTTAAAAATCACTTGTCGGCCTTTTGGCAAATGCAATTCTCTGGTTGGAATATCATCCAAAGAATTTAAATCAGTCATATCAACACCCATCGTATTGATTCCTTTTATGTTGCGTACATTGGCTCTTCCCAATTCATTGTCGGCTCCGGCATAACGAGCTTCCCATTGAAATTGTTTTGCATATACTTCAACAATTAAAGGATTTTCGGCATCTGAAGCGTCCATCACATCATTCCAAACTGAAAGTCCGTAAAGCACCAAACCAGCCAAAACAATAGCAGGAACAATGGTCCAAATCATTTCCAGCTTGTGGCTGTCGGCATAAAATAATGCTTTTCTGCCTTTAATTCCCCGGTATTTAAATGAAAAATAGAACAGTAAAAACTGTGTTATGGCTTGCACAAATAAAATAACGCCCATGGTTACCAAATACAAAGTATCGATGCGGGCTCCTTCGAAGGAAGCAGATTCCGGCAGAAGAATTACAGAATATTTCCAAAATGAAAATATCATCAACCCGTAAAAGAAAATTCCAAAAACAGCGAATAAAATTCCTTGGGTATTGTTGTCTTTTTCAGTCGCAATGGCGCCTTTCAAATTAAAAATACTGATGATTTGCCATATTGCAATTCCTATTACGATTGCGAGTAAAATATAAAATAATGCTGTCATATTTTTTTAAGCTAGTAGTTATCGAGTTGCCAAATATAAAAAAAATCCTGAATATTTTCTGTTCAGGACTCTTTTCTATGTGCCTTTTATGATTTTAATAATGAAAATGCTCACTTTCTTTGATGAACGGACTTCCTTTTGCCAATAATGGCGCTTTTGTCATTGCGTTAAATACCACATAAATGAAAATACCCAAAACAAGCAATACTGAACTTATTTCCGAAATTCCAATAAACCATTGGTCGCCAACTGTTGCCGGCATAATCATGACAAAAATATCAATATAATGCCCAATTAATATGATGATTCCTGCAGTAACGATAAACCAAGGTACGCGTTTAAAATCGCTATTCATTAATATTAATAACGGGAAAACAAAGTTTAAAACGACCATTCCTAAAAATGGAACTTTATAATCGTTGAACCTGGTCACAAAATAAGTTACCTCTTCAGGAATATTTGCATACCAAATCAGCATAAACTGTGAAAACCACAAATAAGACCAAAAAATACTGAATCCAAACATAAACTTTGCCAAATCATGTAAATGGCTGTTGTTAACAAATTCCAGATATCCTTTTCCTTTTAAATAAATAGAAACCAGTGCGATAGTTGTAATTGCTGAGACAATCATACTGGCGAAAACGTACCAACCGAATAATGTGCTATACCAATGTGGATCTAAAGACATAATCCAATCCCAAGACATCATAGATTCTGTAACCAAGAAGAAAACCAAAAATGCAGCTGAACTTTTAAACAATTTTCTGTAATTGCTCAGGTCGGTTGAAGCATCTTGCGCAATGGTCATTTTTCGTGCATAATTGCGATACAAAACCCAAATAATAATATAAATTGCAGCTCTAATCAAAAAGAAAGGCACATTTAAATAGCCTGCTTTATTTTGAATTAACATGTCATTTGCTACGACTTCCGGATCCATCCAAGTAAATAAATGATTCTGTGTGGCTGATAGCACAAAAAACACAAATAATAACACACCGCCTATAGGCAAGTATGCCGTGATTCCTTCCATTACCCTAAACAAGACAATAGACCATCCTGCTTGCGACACATGTTGAATGGCATAAAATGCCAAGGTGCCCAATGAAATCATAAAAAAGAAAAACAAGGCAACGTATAACGCCGACCAAGGTTTGTTTTTTAATAAATGATACACGTGCTCGGCATGCGCTTCTTCAGATTGCGCTACATCATCACTTCCTGCAACAGCATGGTCAACAGTTACAGCAACTTCACCATGGGCATTATGACTTTCTTGCAATAGCACTTTAACTTCATCCACTGATGCAGGTGCAGATAAAAATCCATAACCAACTCCTAAAAGTCCAATAATCATTAATGCTAATGACAATGTTTTTAATTTACTTGAAAAGGTATACATATTTTTAAATTCTATCTTAGTAAAAGTGTTATTTTAATAGTTCGTTTCTAAGCTGTTGCACATACATAGTCACTTGCCAGCGTTCTTTTTCTGTTAACTGGCCAGAATGAGATCCCATTAAGTTTCTGCCGTACATAATTACATGGTAAATGCTGCCTTCAGTTATTGGCCTGTCTTTGTAATTAGGAACTCCCAAAAACTTGTCTCTTTTTACCAATTCACCATCTCCGGCACCTGCGGTTCCGTGACAAGAAAGGCAATAGATGGTGTACATTGCTTTACCATTTTCCATATTCCCCTCTGTAACTTCTAAAGGATTTTTTAAATTTAAAAGCGCTGCATCATAACCTTCAGTTGTATCAGGATAATCATAAGGAACTTTTCCGCGTGAAATTGTTCCTTCAACGGGTGGCTGAGAAGTTCTTCCGTCGCTAAAATTTGGGTTTACCGAATAGGTTTCATAACCAACAGACTTATACATATCTGGCATATATTGGTAATTCGGCTTTGTTTTATCCAACCAACAAGATGATAGCGTGAATAAAAAAACCAATGCTATCGTAATTTTTAAAATGTTCTTCATTTTAATTAATGCTTTTCAGTTACTTTAATTTCTACAGTTCCTGTTTTTTCCAGAAATGCGATTAGTTCCGCTTCATTCCCGTCAACAACCACTTCCATCACAAACATATCATCGGTAGTTCTTGGATCAGGGTTTTCGGCTTCTTTAAAAGGCCATAATCTGCTTCGCATATAAAAAGTGATTACCATTAAATGCGCCGCAAAAAAAACGGACATCTCAAACATAATTGGCACAAATGCCGGCATATTTTGAACAAAGGCAAAGCTTGGCTTCCCGCCAATGTCTTGTGGCCAGTCTTCAATCATCATATAATTCATCATCCAAACTGAAAATACCAGTCCAACACAACCGTACATAAAAGCGGTTATTGCGATTCTGGTTCCTTTTAATCCCATGGCTTTGTCTAAACCATGAACCGGGAATGGTGTATAAACTTCTTCTATATGATATTTTGCCGCACGAACTTCTTTTACGGCATCCATAAGGATATCATCATCGTTATACATTGCTTGCACTACTTTATTACTCATGATTTCCGTCTCTTAATTTTTTATATTTTTCACCTGATGACTTCAAAATAGACTTAACCTCTGCTTGCGCTATCACCGGGAATGTTCTTGCGTACAATAAAAATAGCACAAAAAAGAAACCGATGGTGCCAATGAAAATTCCAATGTCAACAAATGTTGGCGAAAACATGGTCCAAGATGAAGGTAAATAATCTCTGTGCAATGAAGTCACAATAATCACAAATCTTTCAAACCACATTCCTATGTTTACCACAATAGAAATGATGAAAGAGAAGGTAATGCTCGTTCTTAATCTTTTAAACCACATAAATTGGGGTGAGAACACGTTACAGCTCATCATTAGTAAATATGCCCACCAGTAAGGACCGGTTGCTCTGTTTAAAAATGCATATTGTTCGTATTCAACTCCTGAATACCAGGCAATAAATAGCTCGGTAATATAAGCACAACCCACGATTGAACCTGTAATCATAATTACAATGTTCATCAATTCGATATGTTGTTTGGTGATGTATGCTTCAAGATTTGACACTTTTCTCATAATGATCAACAAGGTGTTTACCATCGCAAATCCTGAGAAAACCGCTCCAGCCACAAAATAAGGCGGGAAAATTGTGGTATGCCATCCAGGAATTACTGAAGTTGCAAAGTCAAATGATACAATGGTGTGTACCGAAAGCACCAAAGGTGTTGCCAAACCGGCCAATACCAAAGAAACTTCTTCAAAACGTTGCCAGTCTTTGGCCCTGCCTGTCCAGCCGAAACTTAACAAGCCATATATTTTCTTCTGAAAAGGTCTGATCGCCCTGTCGCGCAACATCGCAAAATCGGGCAATAAACCTGTCCACCAAAATACCAATGAAACCGATAAATAAGTTGAAATGGCAAACACGTCCCATAATAAAGGGGAGTTAAAGTTGGTCCAAAGCGTTCCAAATTGATTTGGCAACGGCAATACAAAGTGTGCATTCCATACACGACCCATATGGATTATTGGAAATAAACCTGCTTGCACAACAGAAAAAATGGTCATTGCTTCCGCAGAACGGTTGATACCCATTCTCCATTTTTGGCGAAACAATAAAAGTACTGCTGAAATTAACGTACCGGCATGACCAATACCTACCCACCATACAAAGTTGGTGATATCCCAAGCCCAGCCAACGGTTTTATTTAATCCCCAAACCCCAATTCCTGTTCCGATGGTATAGATGATGCAACCTAATCCCCAAAGGAATGCCACCAATGCTATTGAAAAAGCTGTCCACCATAATTTGTTTGCTTTACCTTCAACGGGAGCCGCTACATCGACAGAAATGTCGTGGTAGTTTTTGTCTCCAACAATTAATGGTCTTCTAATAGGTGCTTCGTAATGAGACGACATAATTCTTATTTAATTATAATCTATTAATATTATTTTTATGCTTCTTGAATGTTTCTCACTTTAACGTGATATACCACATTTGGTTTTGTGCCAATATGCTCCAATAAGTGATAGGCTCTTTTATCTTCAGCCAAACTTTTAACCGTATCTTCAGGTTTGTTAACATCACCAAATACCATGGCTCCTGCTGTACAAGCATTAGAACAAGCAGTTTCAAACTCATTTGTATTGACAGGCCTTCCTTCTTTTTTGGCTTTTAGAATGGTCGCTTGTGTCATTTGAACACACATTGAGCATTTTTCCATAACACCGCGTGAACGAACGACAACATCCGGGTTTAACACCATTTTGCCTAAATCATCGTTCATATTGTAATCGAACTTGCTGTTGTTTGGATATTCAAACCAGTTAAATCGACGCACTTTATACGGACAGTTGTTTGCACAGTAACGCGTACCAACACAACGGTTATAAGCCATTTGATTTTGGCCTTGGCGTCCGTGTGAAGTTGCCGCAACCGGACAAACAGTTTCACAAGGTGCGTGGTTACAATGCTGACACATCACCGGCTGGAAGGCTACTGACGGATTTTCGGAAGGATCTTCCAATGCGTCCATTGCATTTTTGAAGCCCATCGCTCCTTTTCCTGCTTCTTTCTTTTCATTATCTCCTTCAAAATCTTCTTCGTGGGAGTAATATCTGTCTATACGCAACCAGTGCATATCTCTTGATCGTCTTATTTCTGCTTTTCCAACAACAGGAACGTTATTTTCGGCGTGACAAGCGATAACGCAAGCACCACAACCTGTGCAGGAATTTAAATCTATCGAAAGGTTAAAATGATGACCGATTGATCTGTCAAATGATTCCCATAAATCTACCGAATTCGCTTCAACTTCTTGATGGTCTAAAGAAACCATAGCAGATTTATTCCAAGTATGTTTTGGGTCAAGTGAAGAATCATTATAGATTTCCAAAGTGGTTTCTTTAATAATATCGCCTCGGCCCATTAAAGTGTTTTGCAATTGAACACAAGCAAATTCATGTTCGCCGGCAACTAATTTTAAAGAAATATTTGGCTGAAAAGTATTAAAATCATTGTAAAATTTATAGGCATTTTTACCTGTTTGCATTTCTGCTTTTAATCCTTGTGTTCTTCCGTAACCAAGTGCCAAACCTAAAGATCCTTTTGCTTGTCCGGGTTGAATTAAAACCGGTAAAATTTCCGAAACACCATTGAGGGTTAACTCAACCAAACTTCCGTTTAATGCGCCGTTTGCCTCATTTTTATTGATGGCTCCCAATGCATCAGCATCCGCTTTTGACATGGTTAAGTAGTTATCCCAAGAGGTTCTTGTAATAGGATCAGGGAATTCCTGCAACCAAGGATTGTTGGCCATTTGACCGTCACCCAAACCTATTTTTACATAAAGCTGTAATTCTAAATCGCTGCCTTTAACTTCCGCCAATTGAGAAGCTGCAGTTTCCAAATCAACTTCCAGCGAAATTGCTTCACTTTGAGCTGCATCAGATGTAAAAACGCCATCGTGCAATGCCTGATTCCACGATTTGCCACCCAATATTTCGGTGTTCCAAGTTTCTTTTAAGAAATCATAATAGGTTGCCGCACTGCCTGTCCAAGCCAATAAACTGTCTTGAAACTGACGTGTGTTAAACAATGTTTTAATGGTTGGCTGAACCAAACTATATTGTCCTTTTTTAATTTCAACATCGCCCCAAGACTCCAAATAATGTGGCGTGGCCAATGTATATTGAACTGCATTTGCAGTTTCATTGTCCTGCATAGAAAACGCTACCGACAATTTCACTTTTTTCAACCCTTCAACAAAAGCAGTTGAATTTGGCAACGTATAAACCGGATTTGAATTGTGAATAATGACTGCACCAATTTTGCCTTCATTCATATCGGCAATTAATTGCGCAACATCTGCATCATTTCCTTTTCTTATATTTTTGGTTGCGCTAACATCTAAAACTTCACTGTTTAAGGCTTTATTGATTGCCAACGCCAATAATTGTGCATTTTTATCCTGAATACCTGTTAGAACAACAGCCTTGCTGCCAGACGTTTTAAGTTGTTCTGCCGCTTTTTGAACGGCAACATTTAAAGGAGTTGCATCCGAAGAAACTGTGCCATTTACAACAGCTTGGTATAAATTAAGAAGCACTTGGTTTTGTTCGGATGGTTTTACCATGATACGTTTATCGGCATTTGCGCCTGATAAAGACATATTTGATTCAAACTGAATGTGGCGTGACATTTTTCCGCTGGTTGGAACGCGTCCTTTTGAGTAACCGGCTTCAAAACCGCCACCTTGCCAACTTCCTAAGAAATCTGCACCAATAGAAACAATAACTTCTGCTTTTTCTAAATGATAATCTGGCAACGCTCTTGATCCATACATCTCTTCAAAAGCATCCAATGCTGCAGATTCTGAAACTGCATCATATTCAACATGAGCTACATTTTCAAAAGTTTCATTAAATTTAGCAATCAATTTTTTGGTTGATGGACTTGCGGAAGTTCCAGTTAAAACTGCTATTGGCAAACCTAAAGCTTTAACTTCATTTAATTTTGCAATGATTTGCTGGTCCGCTTCATTCCAAGAAATTTGAGCACCATTGGCTTTAGGGCCTTTTAATCGAAGACTGTCGTATAATGAAAGTACGGAAGCCTGCACACGCGCATTGGTGGTTCCGTTTGCATCTTTGTTAGGTTCAATTTTAATCGGGCGTCCTTCTCTAACTTTTACCAATACATTCGCAAAATCAAAACCGTCAGCAATTGTTGTTGCATAATATTCAGCAACACCGGGAATAATATCATTTGGTTTAATGATATAAGGAATTGATTTTACCACCGGACCTTCGCAAGAGGCTAAAGTAACCGCCGCAGTTGTAAATCCAACGTACTTTAAAAAGTCTCTACGTGTTGTTGATGAAGCCTCCAATGTTTTTTTATCACCTAAAAATAGATCCGTTGGAATTTCTTCAAAAAACTCGTTCTGTTTTAACGTATCAACAATAGCGCTTTTTTCATTTAGCTCCTCAATACTTTTCCAGTATTTTTTGTTTGATGCCATTTTATATTTCGTTATTTACTTCGTAATTAATATTAATAGTGACATTTAGCGCATTCCAAGCCTCCCATTTGGGCGGCAGTCACTTTTTCTACACCATATTTTTTAGACAACTGGTCATGAATATTTTTATAATAGCCATTTTTAGTCAAATCTACTTCTGTTGCTCTGTGACAATCAATGCACCATCCCATTGTAAGTGGCGAAAATTGTTTCATGTCGTGCATTGTTTCAACAGGACCGTGACAAGTTTGACAGGCAACACCGGCAACAGTTACGTGTTGAGCGTGGTTGTAATAGGCAAAATCGGCCAAATTATGAATTCGAACCCATTCAATAGGTTTTTGTTCATAGCCTTCAATATATTTTACGTTTACTTTATCCCAA
>JACUUQ010000099.1 GCA_014859175.1 Lutibacter sp.
GTGGCAATCTGTTGAACATACTGCTGAATAAGCTCGCAAAGCCGGGATTTCCGCTGCAATCCTTAACGCAAAATCAAACAATAATGAATAATTGAATTTTTACTTAAGGTTTAAAGCAACATTCGATGAATGCTGATTTATCATTAAATTATTTACTTTGCACAAATTGAGAGCGCGCTTTACCATTGTTTTTAATTCCGCGGATTTTACAAAAAATATCCAATTCATCCAAATCAATCACAATCTCCGCAACCTCAAATCCTTGAGAAATTATCTTTTTCTTTACTTTAAGAAATGATTTATGCCAATCTTTCCAATTGTCATGTAAATTTTCTTTGTCCTCCGCCAACGCAATAAAACGTTTCCAATCCTTTTCCCTATAATAGGCTAAATTTACTTTTGTTATCATTTTTTTATTTTTTAACTGCTTGTTTAACAATTGATTTATCGAAAAACTTGCAGAAATAAAATACTGACTTTTGTCATTGTAAAATCAATTGCTAAAGCTATATAATCTCAATTTTCCCAAAATTAAAAATAAATTGCATCAATAACAAGTTTTTAAATTTTACAACCTTCAAAATAGGTTCTATTTCGTAATTTTGTATTTAGAATCATTCTAAAAAAAGAACATGTTAGATATTGAAAAAATCAGGGCTGATTTTCCCATTTTAAATCAGCAAATAAACGGCAAACCATTGGTTTATTTGGACAATGCCGCAACAAGCCAAAAACCTCAAGTTGTCATAGACAGCATTGTAAATTACTACACCACCATCAATGCAAATATTCATAGAGGCGTTCATACCCTAAGCCAATTGGCGACCGATGCTTTTGAACAATCCAGAATAAAATTGCAACAGCATTTTAACGCCAAAAAAAGCCATGAAATTATTTTTACGGCAGGCACAACGCACAGTATCAATATTGTAGCCACCGGATTTACGTCGTTGTTGCAAAAAGGTGATGAATTGATAGTTTCAGCAATGGAACACCATTCAAACATTGTTCCCTGGCAAATGTTGTGCGAGCGCACCGGAGCCGTTTTGAAAGTGATTCCAATGAACCAGGAAGGGGAATTGTTGATGGATGAATACGACAAACTGCTTTCTAATAAGACAAAATTGGTTTTTGTGAACCACGTTTCAAATGCGCTGGGAACCATCAACCCAATTAAAGAAATTATTGATAAAGCACACCAATTTGGCGCAGCGGTATTGATTGACGGCGCACAGTCTTGCCCTCATATAAAACCTGATTTGCAAGCATTGGATGTTGATTTTTATGTGGTTTCTGCCCATAAATTATGCGGCCCAACCGGCGTTGGCATTTTATATGGCAAGGAAGCTTGGCTCAACAAACTGCCGCCATATCAAGGTGGCGGAGAAATGATCAAAGAAGTGACTTTTGAAAAAACAACATATGCCGATTTACCGCACAAATTTGAAGCAGGAACGCCGAATATTGCAGGCGTTATCGCTTTTGGAACGGCCATCGATTATTTAAACAATATTGGTTTTGAAAACATTGCCGAATATGAAACCGCCCTTTTAAAGTATGCCACTGAAAAACTTTCGCAAATTGAAGGATTAAAAATTTACGGAACTTCAGAACATAAAACTTCCGTAATTTCATTCAATATTGGAGAAATTCATCCTTATGACATTGGCTCCATCATAGATAAACTGGGCGTTGAAGTGAGAACCGGACACCATTGTGCACAACCCATAATGGATTTTTATAAAATTCCGGGTACGGTTCGCGCCTCATTTTCATTTTACAACACTTTTGAAGAAGTTGATGTGCTGTACAATGCCTTGTTAAAGGCGAAAATGATGCTTGCCTAAATATTTAACAAAATATGGCATTGTGTTAATAACACATATAAGTTTAGTACTAACTCATTTTATTAACAAATAATTTTACTTTTTTCTTGTTTTTTAACTTTTTATTAATACATTGGCCCATCTTTAATCAAAGATTTACCCAAATTATTAATCAACCTTAATCAATTTAACAATGAAAAAATTATTTCTTTCTTTAGCTATTTTAGCTTTAGCGGTTGTCGCTTGTCAAAACAATGACGAAGTAACTCCAAATCAAGAAGCCGCCGTTGACATGAGCGACTTTTATGTGTACACTTCTGATGATGTTTCAGCAAAAAGCACTAAAGATGCAAACAATGGCGACAAATGCCACAGCATGCAGGTGCTAAACCGACAATTACAAGAAAATCCGGGATTGGAACAACGTATGTTCGAAATTGAAAAACACACAAGAACCCTTATTGCGGCAAAATCAACAACAGCAGCAAAAGGAAAACCGGGAAGCGGCGGCGGAACCACACCTACAGGACCATATGTTGGAAAAGTTACCATTCCGGTTATTGTAAATATTCTTGAAGATTCGAAACATCCCGTAACTCAAGCCCATATTGATTCTCAAATCGCCATTCTAAATGAAGATTTCAACAACCAAAATCCAAAAACAAGTGGCGTTCCAACATTATTTGCAGGTTTGGTTGCAAATGTAGACATCACTTATACACTTGCAGGCGTTGTCAGAAAAGCTTCCGGTAAAACAACCTGGGGAACCAGTGATGCTATGAAATATGAAAGCCAAGGAGGAATTAATGCAACTGATGCTTCTACTTATTTAAACATTTGGGTATGTGAAATTGGCGGCGGAATTTTAGGCTATGCACAATTCCCTGGAGGATCTTTAGCTACGGATGGTGTGGTAATTGGTTCTGATTACTTCGGTGAAAATTCTAGAGGTGGCGTGTATGGCCATGGAAGAACTGCAACCCATGAAGTTGGCCACTGGTTAAACTTGCGCCATATTTGGGGTGATGGAAGATGTCGACAAGATGATTTTGTTTTAGATACGCCAAGTTCAGACGGGCCAAACTACCAATGTCCAGCATATCCAACAGTTCGTTGCAGCTCAACAGATATGACCATGAACTATATGGATTATGTTTACGACGACTGTATGTATATGTTTTCTTTAGGCCAAAACGACAGAATGCGAACTATTTTTGCTGCAGGAGGTTCCAGAGAAAGTTTGGTAAATTAATCTGATTTGCTTTAAAAAATTAAAAAGGTGCTTTTCGGCACCTTTTTTTATATCTTTAAATAATTAAATCCAAGAAAATGAAATTTTTTAAAATGACTTTAATTTTACTGCTTGCGACTTCAACCTCTTGCCAAAGCCAAGATAAAAAAGATACTATTTCATTAAATTATAATGCGCAAACAAGGGGTTTTCAATTGGCCATTCAATTGGAAAACAATTTATTGGAAGTTACCAAAAACAACGAAACACATCAAATTGAATTGACTGAAAAACAGTTAAATGAAGTAATTGAAATGGTCAAAAAAATTGATTTTGAGGTGATGAAAAGCAATATTTCCATCGATGATCTTGCTGTGGACAAAGCCATAAAAGGCGAATTTGAACTTAATTTTAACAACGAACTTTACACTTTTGAATTTGACCACAACAACGCACCGGGAAGCATTCAGGAATTGCTGAACAAACTGCAAAGCTTTGATATATCGGAAAAATAAATTTTTAGGCAATATTTTCTACAAGGAAATAATTCGTTATCCTGACCTTCTTCTGTTAAAAAATAATAAAGCGTATATTTGCCGCTCATAAAAAGTGCTGTTTTAACGTTTAGGAAACTAAGTCATTAAAAATGCCCAACAGAAAATAGCAACATGTCTAAATTACCTAAAAACCACAAATTCATCGATCTTTCAGATTATGGAAGACCCGCAGCAAGAATTATTGCAAATTCCCTTAAAGAAACTGCCTTTACGCCAGTTCAAGTGACCGTTTTGTTTATCATTTCGGGATTAATTGCCATTGTTTGCATGCTTTATGGTTATTATTGGGCAGCCGCTTTTTTCCTGATTTTAAAATCTGTTTTGGATGCCGCCGACGGGGAATTGGCACGTTTAAAAAAAACACCTTCCTATACCGGACGTTATTTTGACTCCGTTTCTGATATCATTTTGAATTTCTTTATTTTTTTGGCGCTTTGGCATATCACCGATTCCCTTTTAATTTATGCCTTGCTCGCTTTTGTGGGCATTCAGCTGCAGGGAACTTTGTACAATTATTACTACGTTATTTTAAGAAATAAGTTTAACGGCGATACCACAAGTCGCGTTTTTGAAGATAAAACACCCATAGCTTTAGAAGGAGAAAATCAGCGCAATGTGAATTTTCTTTTTGCGCTTTATAAGTTGCTTTATGGCATTTTCGATAAAACAATTTATTTTTTGGACAAGAAAGCGACAGGCAGCAAACCTTTTCACAAGTGGTTTATGACCGCTGTTTCAACTTTCGGACTGGGATTTCAGTTACTCATTATTTCCATAATGCTGGTGTTGGGATGGGCAGCATTTATCATCCCTTTTTTTATAGGATACACCGCAATGATATTCGTTTTTATCGGAATCAGAAAAGTAATTTGATTTTAGAAATTAAAAAAAATAGTTGATTAAAAAAGTGGTTTTTCCTGATTGATATAGCCAACATCTTCAAGCAGTTTTACTTTTTTTGAAGCTTCAACGGCCAATACGTCACAGCGTTCATTTTGCATATGATTGTTGTGTCCTTTTACCCATTCAAATTTTGTGTTGTTCGGATTGTAGATGGCTAAAAATCGTTTCCACAAATCGGGGTTTTTAACGCCTTTAAATTGCTTTTTATGCCAGCCAAAAAGCCATTTTTTTTCAACGGCATCCACCACATATTTTGAATCGGAAAAAATAGTGATATCCACATCAGTGGTTTTCATGTTTTCCAACGCAACGATTACCGCAAGTAATTCCATACGGTTGTTTGTGGTTTTTTTATAGCCTTCAGAAAACTCTTTTCGGTAGCGTTTACCAACCCATTCCATCACAATTCCGTAACCGCCCGACCCCGGATTTCCGCTGCAGGCGCCATCAGTATAAATATGTACTTTGGGTTTATCGGCCATTTTCTAAAATTACATTTTCAATCACTTTTGGAAAATACTCATATTCCAATTGATGAATTTTTTGCGCAACGTCTTCTGAAGTATCGCTTTCCAAAACCTTAAAACTTTTCTGAAAAATAATGGCGCCTTCATCATAATTTTCATTCACATAATGAATGGTAATACCGGTTTCTTTTTCCTTATTTTCAACAACGGCATTGTGCACGTGCATTCCGTACATGCCTTTTCCGCCGTATTTTGGCAACAAAGCAGGATGAATATTGATGATTTTATTTGGAAAAGCTTCAATAATTTTTGCAGGAATTTTCCATAGAAATCCGGCCAAAATCAGAAAATCTGCCTTTTCCTTCAAAAGACTTAATACTTCATCAGTAACCATAAAATCATTTCTGTCAAAAGTGCTGTTTGGTGTTTTTAATCGTGTAGCGCGTTCTAAAACCTTGGCGTCCTTTTTATTGGACAACACAAGAACCACCGAAATTTCTTCGTTGTTTTTAAAATAATTGATCAAATTTTCAGCATTGGTGCCGGATCCTGAGGCCAATATGGCAATACGCTTCATTTATGCAAACTATTATCTTGGTTGAAACAACAAATAAAATGAATTAAACCCAGCTTTTATAACGTAAATAAAAAAACTTTGCCTATTTTTAAAACATTGAATTTGATCTTTTATGAATTAAAAGATTTTGATTTAAATAAAGTTTTATATTTTTGCCGAGTAATTAAATTTAAAATAAAAAAATTATGTCAGACATTGCATCAAGAGTAAAGGCCATTATCGTAGATAAATTGGGCGTTGACGAAAATGAAGTAACAACAGAAGCTAGCTTTACTAACGATTTAGGAGCAGACTCACTTGATACTGTTGAGTTAATCATGGAATTTGAAAAAGAATTTGACATTCAAATTCCAGACGATCAAGCCGAAAACATTGGCACTGTAGGTCAAGCAATTAGCTACATAGAAGCCGCAAAAAAGTAATTTAACATATGGAGATTAAACGAGTAGTTGTAACTGGACTTGGTGCATTAACGCCTATTGGCAATAATATTGATGAATTTTGGAACGGGCTTGCTAACGGTGTTAGCGGGGCAGCTCCAATAACTCATTTCGATGCAACCAAGTTCAAAACTCGTTTTGCCTGTGAATTAAAAAACTTTGACATTACGGCTTTTTTAGACAGAAAAGAGGCACGTAAAATGGATCGATTCACGCAGTACGCTATGGTTGCTGCTGATGAAGCCATTGTAGATTCAAAATTAGATTTAGAAAAAATCGATAAAGATCGCGTTGGCGTTATTTGGGGCGCAGGAATTGGTGGACTGGAAACTTTTCAAAATGAAGTTTTAAGTTTTGCCAAAGGCGATGGCACTCCAAGATTCAATCCTTTCTTCATTCCAAAAATGATTGCGGATATTGCTCCCGGTCAAATTTCTATCAGATATGGGTTTAGAGGCCCAAACTTTGCAACGGTATCTGCCTGCGCATCTTCCTCAAACGCCATCATTGATGCCTTAAATTACATTCGCTTAGGCCATGCCGACGTGATGGTTTCAGGAGGTTCAGAAGCTACTATAACCATAGCTGGAATAGGTGGATTTAATGCTTTACAGGCACTTTCAACAAGAAATGATGATCCGGCAACTGCCTCAAGGCCATTTGACAAAGACAGAGATGGTTTTGTTTCTGGAGAAGGAGCTGGCGCACTTATTTTAGAAGAATACGAACACGCAATTGCAAGAGGTGCTACAATTTACGCTGAAATTGCAGGCGGAGGCTTGTCGGCCGACGCTTATCACATCACAGCACCACATCCGGAAGGATTAGGCGCTATCAATGTGATGAAAAACTGCTTAAGAGATGCAGGTTTAAAACCAGAAGATGTTGATGCCATAAATATGCACGGGACTTCAACGCCACTTGGCGATATTGCAGAAACAAAAGCAATTTTAGAAGTTTTTGGCGAACACGCTTACACCATAAACATCAATTCAACCAAGTCAATGACTGGCCATTTATTGGGTGCTGCCGGTGCTGTTGAGGCAATTGCTTCAATATTAGCCATAAAACATGGAATTGTGCCACCTACCATCAATCATTTTACGGATGATGATCAAATTGACAGTAAATTAAACTTTACATTCAACAAAGCGCAAAAACGCGATGTGAAAGTTGCCATAAGCAACACTTTTGGATTTGGGGGACACAATGCCTGTGTGCTCTTTAAAAAACTTGATTAACAGCAATACTGAATGGGTTTCATTCGAAAAATAATTACTTCCCGTCCTAAAAAAAGTGAGGACGTTTTTTACGTTGATTTAAGCAAAATATTAGGATTTAAGCCTAAAAATATCACCCATTACCAAAAAGCATTTGTTCATCGCTCGATTAAAGAGTATGATAAAAAAACCGGATTCCCTTTGAATTACGAACGTTTGGAATTTTTGGGTGACGCTATGCTCAGCGCCATTATTGCCGCACACTTATTTCAGGTAGTTCCATCGGGCGATGAAGGTTATTTAACACAAATGCGATCAAAAATTGTAAGCAGGGAACATCTTAACGAACTGGGAAAGGATTTGAATTTGTTGCGTTTTATCAGAAGCAATGTCATTCTTTCAAACTTTGGCGAAAATGTTCACGGAAATATTTTTGAAGCATTGATTGGCGCCATTTATTTGGACAGAGGCTACACCTACTGCGAAAAATTTATCAACAAAAGAGTTATTGTGCCTTATGTTGATATCCTGAAACTTGAAGGTAAAATCACCAGTTACAAGAGTTTATTTATTGAATGGTGCCAAAAGAAAAAGAAAGAATTGACTTTTGAGGTTTACGAAGATTCAGGCAATGATGCCATAAAACAATTTAGCGTAAAACTCTTTTTAGATGGAGAACTCATTGCCAAAGGAAGAGCCACTTCAAAGAAAAAAGCTGAAGAAGTTGCAGCCAAAAGAGCCTATTACGCCTTTCAAAATGAAATTACGATAGGTTAATCGCCCGTACGAATACGATTTCGTAATATTATTAGTTTCTGAAATTAAACAATGGTATTTTTGCCAAACTAAATTATCCTTCTTTTTATGCAATTATTATCGTTTGATTTAGAAGATGATTATTCATTAATTGGCATTCATTCAACGGAGGAAGATTACAGATTGGCTTATCTTTTAAATAATTTATTAAAGATTAAGCTTACGCGATTTAAACAAAATTTGGATTTCCATAATTCAACAGCTGAATTTCCATTGTTTGAATATAAAGACGAATTAAATTTTATTAATTATTATTTAATTAACAACAAATATATAGCGCTTGCTGACAACCAATACCAAGAAGGTTTATTCGGCGGAAATTACAGCACAACTTCTTATTTAATTCCGGAAAAAAAGAAAGTGGACTTTTTTTTAAAAATAGAAGGATGCAATAAAGAAGATTTTATTCAAAATTTAGTTATCGAGCTAAATAAAATAAGTCAAATAATAACCTCATACGCGATAGAGACAACAACCTTAAAATCGAAAGAAAACCTCATATTTTAATTATGGCAAACAACAGAAAACGAACAAAAATTGTAGCAACATTAGGACCAGCCTGCAACTCCGCAGAAATTATCGAAAACATGATGGAAGCCGGTGTAAATGTATTCAGGGTTAATTTTTCACATGCCGATTATGCCGATGTAGAAGAAAGGATTAAAATAATCAGAGAAATTAACGTACGTCGTGGTTTTCACGTGGCGGTTTTAGCTGATTTACAAGGCCCGAAATTACGCGTTGGCGTTATGGGTGAAGGCGTATTTCTAAATATTGGCGACACGTTTACCTTTACCACCGTAAAGTGTGAAGGAACAAAGGAAAAAGCCTTTATGACTTATAAGAGATTCCCGAAAGACGTTCAGGTTGGGGAACATATTTTGGTTGATGACGGTAAATTGTTATTTGAAGTTACTGCAACCGATAGAGATTCACAGGTCACTACAAAAGTTTTGCGCGGCGGAAAATTAAATTCGAAAAAAGGGGTGAACTTGCCAAACACAAAAATATCCTTGCCGGCACTCACAAAAAAAGATATTGCAGACGCATTGTTCGCCATTAAAATGGAGGCTGACTGGATTGCACTTTCTTTTGTAAGAACAGCTGAGGATTTAATTCAGCTTAGGGATTTAATAGCGGCAAATTCTCCTCATAAAATTCCGATTATCGCAAAAATTGAAAAACCGGAAGCGGTTGCAAACATCGATAAATTAACGCCTTATTGCGATTGTTTAATGGTTGCCCGAGGTGATTTGGGCGTTGAAGTTCCTATGGAAGAAGTTCCTTTAATTCAAAAAAGGCTGGTTTTAAAAGCCAAAAAAGCACATATTCCGGTAATTATCGCCACGCAAATGATGGAAACCATGATCACCAATCAAGTGCCAACAAGAGCCGAAGTAAACGATGTGGCCAATTCCATTATGGATGGTGCCGATGCAGTAATGCTGTCGGGCGAAACATCTGTGGGTGAATTCCCTTTGGAAGTGATAAAACAAATGCGAAGAATTATTGAAAGTGTTGAAAATTCGCCTTTAATCACCATTCCAAACCAAGCTGTGGAATGCGTAAATGAGCGTTACATCACAAAAGTAATTTGCCACGAAGCTTCGGTAATTGCCGACACTATTTCTGCCGAAGTGATCACAACTTTAACAGATACGGGTTATACCGCTTTTCATATTTCATCGTGGAGACCAAAATCGAATATTTTGGTATTTTCTTCAAACAGAAGAATCTTGGCGATGCTTAATTTATTGTGGGGTGTAAAAGGCATTTTTTACGACCGTTTTGTGAGTACCGACCAAACTATTGAGGACATCAACATAATGGCACATGAAAGAGGCTATTTAAAAACTGGGGATTTCGCCATAAACATCACATCTATGCCCGTTAAAGAAAGGGGAATGGCAAACACTTTGCGCATTACACAATATAAATAAAAAGGGCTTAATTCTAATAAATACAGCAATTTTTATCTAAATGTTTTGGGCGTTACCCGCCGAAAAGGCGGGTCGGGCTTTCCGTTACAAACAAGGTTCACTGAACACCGCTTGAAAATAAAAAACTTGGTGAAGTAATCTTTTTTAATTCGCCGAAAAGGCGAATCAAAAAAGGATTTTCACTATAATCCCTAACGCAAATGCTGTTTTAAATAGAACTTAGCCATAAAAAGTAATTAAAGTGTCTAAAGTTTGGAGTAATTGAGTTAAAAAATGAACTTAACCTAAAACAGTCTAATTTTTATCAAATTTAGACTGTTTTTTT
>JACUUQ010000100.1 GCA_014859175.1 Lutibacter sp.
AAAACGATGCAGGGGAATTTCAGCGTGTTTAATAATAATGTAATTACGGTAACAAATGGTTTTGATGAGGAGTTTGATGATACTCTTGCTGAATTGGACCCAAAATTTACGATGACGCATATCGGGTTGATGAATGCCGACAGGAATCCGAAAATATTGTGGGAAGTCTTGTCGGAAATTGTTTCTGAAAACAAAGAATTTGAGACTGATTTTGAATTGAAATTAATTGGAAAGTCGGACGCTTCCGTTATTGCCGATATTTCAAAATTTCAACTTTCAAAGAATGTTCAAATTATTGATTATGTGCCGCACAATAAAGTGGTGGTATTTCAGCAGAAATCGCAGGTATTGTTGCTCATCGTAAACAATGTGCCGAGCGCAAAAGGCATCATTACCGGAAAAATATTTGAATATTTAATGGCAAAACGCCCTATTTTGGCCATTGCTCCAATCGATGGAGATCTGGCGGATATCATAAAAGAAACCAACAGTGGTGTGGTAGTGGATTTTCAAGATAAAAGTACCTTAAAAATGGCTATATTGGATTTATATGTTACTTTTAAGCAAGGAAGTTTAAACGTTGAACCAAAAAATGTTGCTCAATTTCACCGAAGGGAACTGTCCAAAAAAGTTTCGGAACTCATCTATAAAATTATCGAATGAAGAAAATTGTAACCATATTAGGCGCACGGCCGCAATTTGTAAAAGCAGCGGTTTTAAGTCGGATTATTGCGAAATACAAAGAGCTTGAGGAAGTTATTATTCACACTGGACAGCATTTTGACGCCAATATGAGCGACATATTTTTTGACGAAATGGAAATTCCAAAGCCTAAATTTAATTTGGCGATTAACGGATTGAGCCACGGTGCGATGACCGGTCAAATGCTTATAGAAATTGAATCGGTTTTAATAAAGGAGAATCCAGATTTGGTGGTGGTTTACGGAGACACAAATTCTACATTGGCGGGCGCTTTGGCAGCAAAAAAAATGAATATTAAATTGGTTCATGTGGAAGCCGGTTTGCGCTCTTTTAATATGAAAATGCCGGAAGAAATCAACAGAATTTTAACCGACAGAATTTCCGATTTATTGCTTTGTCCAACAGACACCGCCTTAGAAAATCTGCAAAAAGAAGGATTTACCAATTTGCCGGCAAAAATGGTGAAATGTGGTGATATCATGAAAGATGCCGTTGAATTTTACGGTAAACTCTCAGAAGAAAAATCTTCCATTATTTCACGTTTAAAGTTGGTTCCTAACGAATTTGTATTGGCAACCATCCATCGCCAGGAAAATACAGACGACTTGGAGAAACTGAAGGATATTTTTGAAGGTTTGCAATTAATCAGTAAAGAAAAACAAGTGATTTTGCCGTTGCATCCGCGAACAAAAGCTGTTTTAACAAATCATCAGCTAAACTATGGCATACAAATAATTGATCCGGTTGGATATTTTGATATGTTGGAATTGCTGAAAAAATGTAATTTGGTGGTTACCGACAGTGGTGGACTCCAAAAGGAAGCTTTTTTTAACAAAAAATACTGTATAATTGCCAGGGAAGAAACGGAATGGGTGGAATTGACAGCCAACGGATTCGCTAAAATTGTGGGCAGCGACAAGGAAAAAATGCTACAATCATTCAATAACTTTCAAGATTCAACAGCCAATTTTGAGATTGATTTATTCGGTGAAAATGTTGGGGAGAAAATTTATGGGGAAATTCTTAAAATGTTGTAATGGGAATCATTTTAAAGCAATCTTTTTTTAATACGCTCATTATATTTTTGGGATTTGGGGTTGGAGGCATTAATGTGCTGTTTTTGTACACCCATTTTTTACACGAGGATTATTTTGGATTGATTACCTTTTTGCTTTCTGCCGCAAATATTATTTTGCCTTTGCTGGTTTTTGGGATGCAACATACCATTGTCAAGTTCTATTCTTCCTATCAAACTAAAATTGAACAGGATGGCTTTTTGACAACCACGCTTTTAATGCCGTTAATTGTCATCATTCCCCTCGCTTTTGTGGGCGCTTTTGTGTATGATTCTATTGCAGATTGGATTTCTGCGGAAAATCCCATCATTAAAAAATACACCTATCTCATTTTTTTGCTGGCCATTTTTATGGGTTATTTTGAAGTTTTTTATGCCTGGACCAAAGTGCAGCTAAACTCGGTTTTCGGAAATTTTGTCAAGGAAATTTTCCCTCGTATTTGTACCACTTTTCTGCTGTTTGCGGTATTTTTTAAATGGCTAACCGATGAAGAATTTATTTATGGTGTGGTCATCGTTTATGGAATTAGCACCGTTATTATGATGTTTTATGCTTTTTATGTGTATAAACCAACGTTTAAGATTGTGCTTCCTTCTAATTTAAAAGAAATCATTTCCTTTTCGTTGTATATCATTGTTGCTGGATCTGCTGCCGGGGTTTTATTGGAAATCGACAAGTTTATGATTCCTCAAATGGAACAAATTGCCCAAGTTGCCTATTATTCGGTGGGAATTTATATTGCGAGTGTCATCGGAATTCCAACGCGCGCGATGCAGCAAATCACAAGTCCCATTACCGCAAAGGATATGAATGAAAATAAGTTGGATAATGTTGAGAAATTGTACAAACAAAGCTCCATAAATTTATTGATTGTCGGTGGCTTATTTTTTTTGTTGATCAATTTAAACATTGCCGATTTATACGAATTGATTAACAAACCCGAATTTACCAAAGGAATTTGGGTTGTGATGATTATATCGCTTGCAAAACTGATGGAATTGGCGCTGGGAACAGGAAATGCAATTTTGTTAAATTCTAAATATTATAGAATATTTTTTTATATGTCATTGGCGATGGCTTTAAGCGTCATTTTTTTAAACAAATGGTTGATTGATTTAATTGGTATCAACGGCGCGGCAATTGCAACACTTATTGTAGTGGTGGTGTACAGTGGGGCTAAAATTATTTATTTGAAATCCAAATTAAAAATTCAGCCTTTTGATGTTAACACCATTAAATTGGCAGTCATTATTTCGGTAATATTTGTTGCTTTTTATTTTTGGAATTTCAATTTTCATCCCATTATCAACATTGGTTTGAAAGGCATCTTGATTTCCTTGTTGTATGTTTTGTTTATAAATAAATTACAAATTTCAAAAGACATCAATAATTTTGTTACCAATTACTTCGCAAAAAAAGAATAACATATAACTTTTAACTTTTTCAACACAATGATTTATTTTCTTCACTTTTTTTATGGTTTAATTATGGCGTATTTCGGATTGATTTCTCCGGGAATGCTTAATATGACCGTTCTAAAAACCAGGTTGAATGTGGGTAAAATTGAAAGTGTAAAATTTGCGCTGGGTGCAGCGGTCATTGTTTTTTTTCAGGCTGGAATCGCTTTGTTTTTTGCAGATTTTCTGATTGATAACCCAAAAGTGATTGAATTTTTAAAAATGGCTGCCGTTTTTGTGTTTTTCATCTTGGCAATTTTTTTCTTTATCCTTTCCCGAAAAAAAATGGAAGCAAAACGTAAAATCAGCAAGGGAAATTATTTTTTCAAAGGAATGGCAATGTCTTCGGTTAATATGTTGGCCATTCCTTTTTATTTGGGAATCAGCATTTATTTGGGTTCTGTCAATAAAATAATTATCGAACAGCCTTATATTTTCTTTTTTATTTTTGGCGCGGCAACTGGCTCGTTTTCATTGTTTTACACCTATATATTTTTTGCAAATGTGATCAGTAAGAAAATTTCCTTCGTTGCGACCAACATCAACATCATCTTAAGTTTATTATTTTTGTCGTTGGGAATTTTTACGCTTATTAAGCTAATAGGTTAAATTATAATCTACCAAATATTTTTTAGTCCATATGATTAACGCCATTGAAAAAAACTTGCACCGAGGAATTCAGCTTTTAAATTGCATTTCCGATGATGAATACAATAATAAAACCATTGCGCCATATTATTAGAGTATTGGCGCGCATATGCGCCATATTTTAGATGTTTTTGATTGTGTTTTTGATGGTTTGGAATCGGGAAATATCAATTTGATTAACAGAAAGAGAAATGAGTTGGCTGAAAATTTCACCGAGAACGGAATCGCTTATTTTGAAGACATTTTGAATCGGTTAAAGATATTGGAAAAAGAAGATTTTAATAAAATTGTGATGGTAACCGATGATTTGGGATTGGGAATTGTTTCAGCGAATTATACGTTGGGCGGCATTTTGATTCAAGCACACAGTCACGCCATTCATCATTTTGCAAGTGTGGGTTATGTTATTTCCCAGCTTGGAATTTCACTTCCTGATGTTGATTTCGGGTTCAATCCAACCACGCCTAAAAAGAATTTATCGCGTTAGTATTTAGGGCATTTACCTTTTTTAAATACTTTTTATAGGTAAAATAAACTGCAATCAGGTAACTTAAATTGGTGTAGTTTCCTTTCTTTAGTTTTTTGTTTTTTACGCCAATGAGATAGATAAGTTTCCAATGATTTTTGATCGAATTTAGGGCGGTAAAATAACTTCCTTTTGACGGGTCGTAAATATGTGTGGGCTCAGAAATAACGCCGTTAACTTCAATAATTTTTAAATTTTCGCCTTTTAGTAATTCTTCATAATTGTTGTACTTTACATCAATTCTTCCATAATACCAGCCTTCAATTTTGGTATTTAAGTTGTCTAAAAAATGCGTCAATTCGTTATTTATCAAATGATTGCCATTAATAAACTGGGTTCCTTTGGAATGGTTTCCAATGATGTTCAGCACAACTTCTTCATTCAATGTAGGAATCATTTGAAGCCTGTCTTTATTTATTTCAGAAATATAATCCGAATAAAGTTTGGCTCTTTCGTTATTTACAATGAGTTCTAAAAGTGTTGAATGTCCATCGCCAAAAACCGTTAAATATTTTTTAAGGGTCACCGAAGTAATTTTACCGGCTTTTTCGCCAGGAATTCGGTGATAAAAAAGTCCGCATTCATGTTTATAATCCACAAATTCCTGAATGATTAAATTGATGGAATTGTATTTTTTGAGATAAACGGAAAGTTCAATTTCATTTTTAATCTTTGTGACCAGCAATCCCCTAAAACCAATGTCTGGTTTAATGATTAAAGGAAATTCGATATTTTTTTTGGTGATTTTTAGTAAAATGTCTTGAATATTTTCGTCCTTTTTGATATAAATAGTGTTCGGACAATAGTTGGAAGGCAACAATTGAATGGTTTTGTATTTAGATTCCAATCCGTGGCCCGAGCCTTCCATTCCAGGATTAACGGCTGAAAAAAATCCGAAACTTCTCGCTTTTATCGCCAAGTAAAAAGCATAAGGCAACAGCGGAACATAAAACATAAATGATGGCCAAAATTCCCAGTTTGTAATTTTTTTTAAATTACCGATTTCCATTATTTGCGGTTAAAAAGAGCATTTAAAATTATTTTAATGCCTAAAATTCCTAAAACAATGGCGGTTATGGCAAGTATTATTCCAACAATAAGAAATAAATAATTGTTTTGTTGTTTGATTGCTTTAAACCCAATAGTGATTAAAATTGGGGCCGCAATTAAAAGGGGCAAAGTGGCCAATTCATATTTTAAGCCTCTAAACAATTCTTTTCTATCAGTTCCCATTGGTATAGTTAAGGATTGCAGTTCGCACGTTTTTGTATTTTTTTAGAAGCTCAATGGCTTTTGCTTCCGGTATATTTAATTCCTCCATCAGCATTTTTGATCCCCTTATCACCAGTTTGTCATTTGACAATTGCATATCAACCATTTTATTGTCTTTTATTTTACCAAGTTGGATCATAACGCTGGTCGAAATCATATTTAAAACAAGCTTTTGGGCAGTTCCGGCTTTCATTCTTGAACTTCCTGTAACAAATTCCGGACCTACCAAAACTTCAATAGGAAATTTCGCGATTTTTGCCAGCGGACTTCCAACATTACACGTAATGCAGCCGGTTATTACACCATTTTCATTGCATTCTTTCAGGCCGTTTATCACATAAGGCGTTGTTCCTGAAGCAGCAATTCCAATGACAACATCATTTCTGTTTATGTGATGGCTTTTTAAATCTTCCCAACATTGCGTGGTGGAGTCTTCGGCAAATTCAACGGCTTTTCTGATGGCGGTGTCGTCGCCTGCAATAATGCCGATAACCAAATCATGTGAAACGCCAAAAGTGGGCGGACATTCAGAAGCATCCAATATGCCAAGTCGACCGCTCGTTCCCGAACCAACATAAAATAGTCTGCCGTCTTTTTTTAGTTGCTGCACTATTTTCTTCACGAATTTCTCAATCTCGGGAATCACTTTTTCAACGGCAGAAGGAACTGTTTTATCTTCTGAATTGATATGAGTCAGCAATTCAACGGCACTCATTTTTTCCAAATGATTATAATGAGAGGCCTGTTCAGTAGTTTTTGTGAAATTCATTTTTCAAAAATACTCATTTTTGATTATTTCTAAATTTTTGTGTTAACTTTTTTCAAAATCATAAAATATAAAAAAAAACAAGAATTTTACTTCTTGCTTTTTTTCGAATTATAAAAATCTTTTTTGAAATCTTTCCAAACCTAAATTAATTGGCTTTTGAAGCTACATTTACTAAGCTATTGATGCGATGATTGTATTCAATGTTTTGCTTGGCCTCATTGCTTTATTGGCCAAATCATCGTCAATTTTGTAATAACCGCCAACGTTTACCGGCGCTCCTTGTGCGCTGTTTAGTTCATTTACGATCACAGATTCATTTGCAGTCAAGTCTTTTGCGACTTTGGTGAAAATTTCCTTTAAATCGGTGTCTTTAGTTTGGGAAGCCAAGGCCTGGGCCCAATAAGTTGCCAAATAAAAATGGCTTCCTCTATTGTCCAGTTCACCAACTTTACGCGAAGGAGATTTTTTATTGTCTAAGAATTTATCCGTTGCCTCATCCAAAGTTTCAGCCAATATTAAAGCCTTTGGCATATTGTAGTTTTTTCCCAGATGTTCCAAGGAAACTGTCAATGCTAAAAATTCACCTAATGAATCCCATCTTAAATGGCCTTCTTCAACAAATTGTTGCACATGTTTGGGTGCAGAACCGCCAGCGCCAGTTTCAAACATTCCGCCACCGTCCATTAAAGGAACAATGGATAACATTTTTGAGCTTGTTGCTAATTCTAAAATCGGAAAAAGGTCTGTTAAATAGTCGCGTAAAATATTTCCTGTAACAGAAATGGTATCTAAACCTCTTTTAACGCGGTCCAAAGTATACAAGGTGGCTTCTTTAGGTGCCATAATTTGAATATCCAAACCAGTTGTGTCGAAGTTTGGTAAATAGGTGTTTATTTTATTGATGATTTGTGCATCATGAGCCCTGTTTTTGTCTAACCAAAATATGGCAGGAACATTGGTGGCTCTGGCTCTGCTTACTGCCAATTTAATCCAATCTTGAATTGGTAGGTCTTTTGCCTGGCACATTCTCCAAATATCTCCTTTTTCAACAGTGTTTTCTAAAAGGACATTTCCTGAAGCGTCTAAAACTTGTACAATCCCGTTTTCTTGAATTTCAAAGGTTTTATCATGTGATCCATATTCTTCCGCTTTTTGGGCCATTAATCCAACATTGGGAACAGTTCCCATGGTGCTTGGATCAAAAGCGCCATTTTTTTTGCAAAAATCTATGGTTGCAGTATAAATGCCGGCATAAGTACTGTCGGGAATTACTGCTTTTACATCTTGTAATTTGCCGTCAGTATTCCACATTTTGCCGGACTCACGAATCATTGCAGGCATAGAAGCGTCAATAATGACATCACTTGGCACGTGAAGGTTGGTAATGCCTTTATCTGAGTTTACCATCGCAATGGCTGGGCCATTTTCCAAACAAGATTTGATATCTGCTTCTATTGACGATTTTTGGGTTTCAGGCAAGCCTTGAATTTTACTGATCAAATCTCCAAAACCATTATTTACGTCAACACCAAGTTCTTTAATAAGCGCGCTGTGTTTTTCAAATACATCTTTAAAGAAAGTAGTCACAGCGTGTCCAAAAATAATTGGATCGGAAATTTTCATCATCGTTGCTTTCATATGCAATGAAAACAACACGTTTTTTTCTTTGGCATCTTTAATTTGTTCTTCAAGGAATTTTACCAACGCTTTTTTGCCCATAAAAGTGGCGTCAATAATTTCACCTGGCAATAAGGTTGTTTTTTCTTTTAAAACAGTCACAGACCCGTTTTGATCGGTAAATTGAATTTTCACATTTCCGCCTTCAGCAACTGTGATGGATTTTTCATTGGAGAAAAAATCGCCGCCTTTCATCGTGGATACATGTGTTTTTGAATCTGCCGCCCAGGCACCCATAGAATGCGGGTTCTTTTTGGCGTAATTTTTTACGGCTCTAGGCGCCCTGCGATCAGAGTTTCCTTCACGCAAAACTGGATTTACAGAAGAACCTTTTGCTTTATTGTAGCGAGATTGGATGTCTTTTTCTTCAGCCGTTTTGGCTTCATCAGGATAATTCGGAATTGCGTACCCCAATGTTTGCAGTTCCGTAATGGTAGCTTTTAATTGGGGTTCTGAAGCTGAAATGTTGGGTAATTTTATAATGTTTGCCTCAGGTCTTTTTACCAATTCGCTTAATTCGGTCAAGGTGTCTGGAACGCGTTGTTCTGGAGTTAAAAATTCCGGGAATAAAGCCAAAATTCGGCTCGCCAAAGAAATGTCTTTGGTTTCAACTTCAATGCCTGCAGGTTTAGTGAAAGCTTCAACAATTGGCAGAAATGAATAGGTAGCTAAAGCAGGCGCTTCATCAGTTTTGGTATAAATTATTTTTGGTGTATTACTCATAATTTTTTGTGATTTAAAAACTATAATTATCAATAATTCAGAAATTATAGCAGGGTAAATTAATTTCGTTTAACGTTGTGCAAATATAGCGAATATTAAGGGAAAAATTGCCTTCGAAAACGTTATAAATATGGGCTTAATTTTGTGTTTTAGCTAAAAAAGGCAGGCGATTTTTGCACAAATTGCAATGGCTGTAAAAAACAAAAGCCATAATAGTGATTGCTCAGTATTATGGCTGTTTGCTGAAACACTTTTTTTAATAAGTTACTGGTTAAATATTTAGTCGTTTTCGCTATGCTCCTTAAAGAATAACCTACACTTAAATTTTTTACCACAACTTGTTTTTCTTACGAACCAAGTTCTTATTAAATTAGACGTTTCTTTTAAAACAGACGCTAAAACTTTGTTGTAATTCCTAAAAACTACTCGATTTAAGATGCTGTTTTAAAAAGTGCTTTTAAAACCATGTTCCTGTTATTCATGCTAAATACTGGGCACATTACTTGTTAAAGTGTGGTTTTAAAAACTATGTTCAAGAACATATAGAACTTCGCATCGCGGTTTTTGGTTCAACTTTAAAATTTGCATTCTAAGGTTTATGTTAAGCCCTCTGCTAATTCTTATGTAAAATAAACACCTAAATCTTAATTTTCCAAATTTATAATCCTTTTGTTTTCAACAAGATATGAACCTAACTTATCAACATTTGTTAATAACCAAAAAACCCGTTTTGAAATTTCAAAACGGGTTTTATATTTTTTATCGAAAGCAGATTAATAACGTCTTTTTTCTTTAATTCTTGCTTTTTTGCCTGTTAAACCTCTAAAGTAGAAAATACGTGCTCTACGTACGCTACCTTGTTTGTTCACTTCAATTTTTTCAATTGCCGGCAAGTTTAGCGGAAAAATACGTTCTACACCAACTGTTCCTGACATTTTTCTGATGGTAAATGTTTCGGAAGCGCCTGCGCCTCTGCGTTGAATTACAGTACCTCTAAAGTGTTGGGTACGTTTTTTTTCACCTTCTCTAATTTCGTAATACACTGTAACAGTGTCTCCTGCCTGAAATTCTGGCAACTCATTTGCAGTTACAAATTTGTCTTGCACAAATTTTACTAAATCTTCCATTGTTAATTTTTTAATGGGTTTTTCAATGACCAACATTCACGATTTTCGTCAGAGGTTAATTTTGAGTGTGCAAATTTAATAAAAAAGATTAGTCTTCCAACAAATCTGGCCTTATTTTTTTTGTTCTTTCCATCGCTTGTTCGTTCCGCCACTCGTCTATCTTCGGAAAATTGCCAGACAACAGAATTTTTGGCACTTCAAGTCCTTTATATTCAGCTGGTCGCGTGTAAACCGGAGGCGAAAGCAAATTGTCCTGAAACGAATCGGTCAAGGCAGATGATTCGTCGCCCAAAACGCCCGGAATCAGCCTAATAATG
>JACUUQ010000322.1 GCA_014859175.1 Lutibacter sp.
AAAAAAACTAATTTTTAGCAAAAGTAGCTTTTCAGAGCGGACTCAAACTTTGAGCTTTGAGCTTTAAACTGTCAGCTTTCAGGCTTTTAACTTTCAACTTTCACCTTTTACCTTTTAGCTTTAAACTTTTAGCTTTAAACTTTCAGGCTTTCACCTTTAAACTTTGAGCTTTTAACTTTCAGCTTTCAACTTTCACCTTTTTATTGCACACTAATTTTCTTAACGATCTTACCTGTTTTTGTATTTATTTGCACCAAATAAACGCCAGTTGCGGTGCTTATTGGCAAAGAAATGGTTCTTATGTTAAAGTTGGAATTCCAGGTTTTTACCGTTTGGCCTAAAGTATTTATTAAAGTCACGCTTGTTATTTCCTCTGGGCTGTTGTTTTTTATTTGCAGCTCGCTTATTGCGTTGTTCATAAATACGTAGATGCCTTCGATGATGGGTTGTGCTAATGCTGGGATTAAAACCTCTGTTTTCACGTCTTCAGCCATTAACTTTTGGGTTTTAAAGACCAACACAAAACGGTCTGCATATTTACCGGCCGTTAAATTTAGTTGCACCGGTTTGTCCCGCATATTAAAGGATTCACCTGTTAATTTGTCTTTTAGATAAATAGATGTATCATCATCCACATTTTCCAGTTCATCAATTTTAACGGTGACCATACCTGTTTTAGACAATTGAATGCCAAGCGGCACTTCTGAATTCAATCCTATGGCATTGGTGCCCTGAATCACATATTTTTTGTTGTTGAGCATCCAGTACATATCATCAGCAAAAATCTCATATATTTCTGCATCAAAGCCCCAATCAACTGCTGGTGTTGCCCTTTCATCAATAGTGAGTAACAATTGTCGGTGGTTTATTTTTGGGGCGTCAAAACCAATCCTGAATTTGGGTCTTAGGTCGGTACCACGAGTATTCTCAGTTTTTGCTTTTGTGCTGCTGTTTTTCATGAAAATAGCTTCTCCTAAAGATTCCTTTTTAAAAACACGTTGCCCATTGTTAAATAAAATATCTCCGCCATCTGCATCTCCCACTACAAAAAAGGCTTGGCCAACCGGTATATACTGTTGTGGCGCTCCTTTTACAGATGAGCCGACACTACTTACGTTTGGATGAGATGCAGCTGGAACACCACTGCCTAAATTATACGTTGCATAACCCGCTTGATAGCCTGCTAAATTATGCGTATCGCCGCCATAGTGCTCCCAATAATAGATAGTTCCGGTAATTGAGGCTGTACCTGAAGGGCTGTTATCATTAAGAAATTGATCGGCATCTATGGCAGATGGATAGGGATTTCCCACCAAATAATTAAAATTTGCGGTTAATGGTAAAGTAATATCTCCATTATTTGGTTTGCCAACAAAAGTGTAGTTTTGTTCTGCTGCACTGGTGTTTGAACCCTTCATGGTATAGCCTTCGCCTACAGATATTTCACCAGTATTGCCAACGCGAAACCAGGCGCTATAACCCGCTCCTGAATTTCTCAGTACATACATCCAATAAGAGCTTAATTTAATGAATGCAGGGGAAACAGAAGCTGCACCATCAGCAAAAGTATAAGCTGCTCCATAAGAAATATTTTTATTGGCTAAAGTGCCGCCATTCCCATCTCTTAAAACCTCATCAATGGTATATTTAGATCCCATTGAATTTACTGGCGAACTCCAGTAATTGTATCTAAAACTATTGCCTGTTCCTTGTTGGTCTATTTCTATGGTGCC
>JACUUQ010000323.1 GCA_014859175.1 Lutibacter sp.
AAAATTCAAAATTCAAAATTCAAAATTCAAAATTCAAAATTCAAAATTCAAAATTATTTTAATGAACCAATCATTGCTGATGGTTTTACCCAAGCATCATATTCTTCCGCAGTCACATAACCCAAACGAACGGCTTCTTCTTTTAAGGTTGTTCCGTTTTTATGTGCAGTGTTGGCAATTTCAGCGGCTTTATAGTAACCAATTTTGGTGTTTAAAGCGGTCACCAACATTAACGAATTGTTTACCAATTCTGTGATGCGGGTGTAATTTGGTTCAATGCCAACAGCGCAATGTTCATCAAAACTGGCGCAGGCATCACCAAGCAAACGGGCCGATTGCAAAAAGTTAACCGCCATAATTGGTTTAAAAACGTTTAACTCATAATGACCTTGCGTTCCGCCAATGGTAATGGCAACATCGTTACCCATCACTTGTGCGCAAACCATAGTTAAAGCTTCTGCTTGGGTCGGATTTACTTTTCCCGGCATAATGGAACTTCCTGGCTCATTTGCAGGAATAATCAACTCTCCAATACCTGAGCGCGGTCCGGAAGCCATCATTCGAATGTCATTCGCTATTTTATTTAAGGAAACAGCTAATAATTTCAAAGCACCGTGACTTTCCACAATGGCGTCATGTGAAGCCAATGCCTCAAATTTATTTTCGGCAGTAATAAAAGGCAATCCGGTAAATTCAGCTATTTTTTTAGCCACCAAAACATCGTAACCTTTTGGCGTATTCATTCCGGTGCCAACAGCCGTTCCGCCCAAAGCCAATTCAGCTAAATGCGTCAAGCTATTTTTCAACGCTTTCAGTCCGTGATCTAATTGAGAAACATAGCCGGAAAATTCTTGTCCAACTGTTAACGGCGTGGCATCCATTAAATGCGTACGGCCAATTTTCACCACATCTTTAAATGCTTCAGATTTCGCTTTTAACGTATCGCGCAATTTTTCAACTCCGGGAATGGTAATGTCAATAATCATTTTATAACAGGCAATATGCATTCCTGTAGGGAAAGTATCGTTGCTCGATTGTGATTTGTTTACGTCATCATTGGGCTGAATGGTTTTTTCGCCTTCGCCAATAACGCCTCCCAACATTTCGTGGGCGCGATTTGCAATTACTTCATTGAGATTCATGTTGCTTTGGGTTCCAGAGCCGGTTTGCCAAATAACCAATGGAAACTGGTCATCGTGTTTGCCTTCTAAAATTTCATCGCAAACGGCAGAAATAATATCGCGTTTTTTTTCCGGAAGCACACCCAAATCGCAATTTGCATGCGCAGCCGCTTTTTTAAGATAAGCAAATCCGTAAATAATTTCTAAAGGCATCGAGGCTGAAGGCCCAATTTTGAAATTGTTTCGGGAACGTTCTGTTTGGGCACCCCAATATTTATCGGCAGGAACTTCAACATTTCCCATAGTGTCTTTTTCTATTCTATATTTCATATGTAGTTATTATTAGTTTCTTATTTGACAGTTTGGTTTAATTCTTATAATTACAGATATTTTTATTTAAATATTTTGGGCCTGCCTGCCTTTTCGGTTGGCGTTCCCACAAGGGTCGGGCTTTTCGTTGCAAACAAGGTTCACTGAACACCGCTTGAAAATAAAAAACTTGGTGAAGTAATCTTTTTTGAAACTGAAAAAAGCTTCAAAAAAGGATTTTCACTACAAACATGGTTCACTGAACTCCTATAAAAAATAAATAATAGGTGAAGTAATCCCT
>JACUUQ010000101.1 GCA_014859175.1 Lutibacter sp.
CAAATTATCAGTTTGGAACCGGAATCGCCTATTTGGTTACAGAAAATCTGCAATTGGACGCTTCGGCAAGAACCAACTTTTTCGATGACTATTCTTATGTTTACGCCACAGCCGGATTTGCCTATAGACTGGACCGACACAAGGATTCTTTTGTTTACAAAAATGCATCAAAAGAGACTATGTTAAAAAAATCAAATAATAAAGGATTTTTCTCAAGATTATTTAACAAAAAGCGCAACTAAACTCATTTGAATCTTATGATTACACTACAAGAAATGACATCGAAAAAGGAAATGAGGGCTTTTGTTGAATTTCCTTTCAAATTGTATCAAAACAATGCTTATTGGGTTCCTCCAATTATCAATGATGAAATTGAATCGTTCGACAAAACCAAAAATCCGGTTTTTCAACATGCAGAAGCACGTTTTTTTGTCGCGATAAAAAACAATGAAATCGTGGGAAGAATTGCCGCAATTATCAATTACACCGAAATTAATGAACAAAACGTTAAAAAAATGCGTTTTGGCTGGTTCGATTTTATTGATGATCTTGAGATTTCAAAAATATTATTGGCTAAGGTTGAGGAAATTGGTAAACAAAACAAATTAGAATATATGGAAGGGCCGCTGGGATTTTCAAACCTAGATAAAGTTGGCGTTTTAACAGAAGGCTTTGACTATATTGGCTCCATGATAACCTGGTATAATTATCCGTATTACAAAGGACATTTTGAAAAACTTGGTTTTGTGGTGGAAAAGGAATACAACGAAAGTAAATTTCCTTTCATCAATGTAAAAACCGAATTTTTTATGAAGGCCAGCGAAATCATTAAAAAACGATACCAATATAAGGCGCTCAATTTCACCAAAACGAAGGAAATATTGCCTTATGTAGATGAAATGTTCGATTTGTTCAATGAAAGTTATGCTTCATTGTCATCCTTTGTTCCTATTTCCGACATCCAAAAAGCCTATTTTAAAAAGAAATTTATTCCGTTTATCAATCCGGAACTAATCACTTTTGTTGTTGATAAAGACAAAAAATTAATTGCCTTTGCCATTACCATGCCTTCATTTTCAAAAGCGCTGCAAAAATCGAAGGGTAAATTATTTCCATTTGGTATTTTTCACTTATTAAATGCGAAAAAAAACAGTAAAGACATTTTGTTCTATTTAATTGGCGTTCATCCACTCCATCAAAATAAAGGAGTTCACGCCATCATTTTTGAAGAATTTTACAAAACATATACAAAAAAAGGAATTATCAACTGTTTTAGAACGCCCGAACTTTCAACAAACAAAGCAGCTGCGGCACTTTGGAAAAATTTTGATCCGGAAGTTTACAAAAGACGATGCACCTTCAGAAAAGAATTATAATGCAATTATTTTACAGCCCAAAATTAACGGCCAACACCAAACAGTTTACTTTCGATAAAATTGAAAGCAAACACATTGTGCGGGTTTTACGAAAAACAGCAGGCGATAAAATTTTTATCACCAACGGTTTAGGACAATTATTTACTTCAGAAATTTTGGTTGCGGACGACAAAAAATGCTCGGTCAAAATTGTGAATTTAGAAACCCAAAAAAAGGAGCGAAATTATTATCTGCATATTGCCATTGCGCCCACAAAACTAAACGACCGTTTTGAATGGTTTTTGGAAAAAGCCACCGAAATTGGGATTGATGAAATTACGCCAATTATTTGCGAACACTCTGAACGTAAAGCAATTAAAACAGACAGGATGGAAAAAATAATTCTTTCTGCAGCAAAACAATCGCTTAAATTTCACTTTCCAAAATTAAATGAACCCGTTACTTTTAATGCGTTTATGCAATCAAATTTTAGCGGACAGTTATTTATTGCGCATTGTGAAGAAACCAGCAAAAAATCATTAAAATCGGAATTGAAACCTGCCTTAAAAACCACCATCCTCATTGGTCCTGAAGGTGATTTTTCATCCAAAGAAATTCAACAAAGTTTGGCCAATAACTTTATTCCTGTATCTTTGGGAAATAGCCGTTTGCGTACTGAAACTGCCGGTTTGGTGGCGGTTCACAGCGTGGCATTTGTAAATGAATGAATTTGATGATTACATTTCCGAACTTAAAAATTTTATTGCATTCACTTAAAATGAAAGTAGCGCTTGTTGCTTTTGCCTTTTGCCTTTTGACTTTTACGCAAATTTCTGCGCAGCAAGTCGCCATTTTAAAATATAACGGCGGCGGAGATTGGTATGCTAACCCAACCGCGTTGCCGAACCTTATTAAATTTTGCAACAAAAACATAAAAACTTCCATAAAAGAAAATCCAGAAACGATTGACGTCAGCAGCGTAGCCATTTATAATTATCCCATTGTTTTTATGACCGGCCACGGAAATGTCAATTTCTCTGATGACGATATTGAAAATTTGAAAAATTATTTAATTTCAGGCGGGTTTTTGCATATTTCCGACAATTACGGACTTGACACCTACGTGAGACGGGAAATGAAAAAGGTATTTCCGAAATTGGATTTTCAGGAAATTCCGTACAACCATCCCATTTACCGTCAAACTTTTACTTTTGAAAACGGCTGCCCGAAAATTCACGAACACGACAACAAACAGCCGCAAGGTTTTGGCTTGTTTTATGAAGGAAGATTGGTTTGTTTTTACGACTATGAAGCTGATTTAAGCGATGGCTGGGAAGATGAAGAAGTGCATGGTGATCCTTTTGAAATTCGCGAAAAAGCCTTAAAAATGGGCGCAAATATTGTTGAATACGCCTTTAAAAACTAATATGCCTGAAAATTTAGATTCCTTAAAAATAAATTTTGATACCGAAGGACTTTGGGTGCTTAACATAACATTGGCCATTATTATGTTTGGCGTGGCGCTCGGCATTACCAAAGACGATTTTAATCGCTTATTTAAAAATCCAAAAATTTTATTGACCGGGGTAATTTCCCAATTTATTTTATTGCCTTTGGTTACTTTCATTTTTATAAAATTGGCAAATCCAATGCCAAGCATTGCATTGGGAATGATGATGGTTGCATCTTGTCCGGGCGGAAACATTTCAAACTTTATGACCCAAATGGCTAAAGGAAATTCGGCATTATCCATCAGTTTAACTGCATTTTCAACCTTGGTTTGCTTGGTGATGACGCCTTTTAACCTTTATTTTTACGGGAATTTATATGCGCCAACTGCCGAAATTCTTCAAACCATTGAATTAAATCCTTTGGAATTGGTAAAATTAGTGACCTTAATTTTGGGAATTCCGTTAATTCTTGGAATGTGGGTAAGAAAATCAAAACCCGGTTTATCCGTAAAATTGGCTAAAATTCTAAAACCAATTTCACTGGTTATTTTTATGCTTTTCATCGTTATTGCCTTCTATGAAAATTTTGATATTTTTATAAATTATATTGAATATGTTCTAATTTTAGTAATTGCACATAATATATTGGCGTTGGCAACCGGATTTTATTTTGCAAAATTGATGAAACTATCCTTTACAGACCAAAAAACGCTAGCCATTGAAACAGGTATTCAAAACTCGGGATTGGGATTGTTGCTTATTTTTAGCTTTTTCAATGGTTTAGGCGGAATGGCACTTTTAGTTGCATTTTGGGCGATTTGGGATATTTTTTCGGGCTTGGCATTGGCAGGTTATTGGTCGAAACAAAAAACAACCGAACAGATTTGAGACACATTTGGTACAATTTCATCAGAATTTATGTAAAAATTGGCTTGTTCTTTTTATTTAAAAGAATGTCAGTTTACGGCAAAGAAAATATCCCCAAAAAAGGTGCGGTAATTTTTATTGGCAATCATCAAAATGCATTAATTGATGCTATTGCAGTACCCACAACCAACAGCAGAAACAGTCATTTTTTAACAAGAGCCAGCGCCTTCAAAGTTGGTTTGGTTGACCAAATATTGCGGTCGTTAAATATGATTCCTGTTTATAGGGTTAGAGATGGCGTTCGCACCATAGAAAAGAATTTCGAAGTTTTTGAGCAATGCATAGAAATTTTGAAACAAGAAAAAGCCATTCAAATTTTTGCTGAAGGAGAACATCATTTAAGACGAAGTATCCTGCCATTAAAAAAAGGATTTGCGCGCATTATTTTAGGCACGCTTCAAAAATATCCCGACTTGCCTATTTACATAGTTCCCATTGGCATTAACTACGATTCCCATTTGAATTTCCCGTCAAGCACATCAATTTATTATGGAAAAACCATACTTGCCAATCAATTTATTGATGCAAAAAATCCCGATTTAAAGTTTAAGGAAATTACTCATCAAGTTTCAATGGCGCTTAAAAATTTGACGCTTCATATTAAAGATACCGATAATTATGATGAAATTATCGTAAAATTGGAAGCCTTGAACGTCGATTATTTAAATCCGTTTGAAACCAATAAAATGGTTGAAAATATAGATACAATTCCTTCATCAGCATTGGCGAAAAAAGAAAATTTCAATTGGTTTACCCCTGTTCATTTTCTCGCTAAATTAAACAGTGTTTTTCCCCTGTTAATTTGGAAATACATCAAACCAAACATTAAGGATGTGGTTTTTACAAATACTTACCGATTTGCGTTAATCACAACGCTTTTTCCGTTGTTTTATTTAATGCAGACAGCAATTTTACACCTAATTTTCGATTTAAAAGTTGCCGTTATTTACCTTTTGTGCAGTATTTTATTGGGATTTATTTCAGCCAAAACAATGTCTGTCAGTCAATAATTGCGTCTTGTATCAACTGCTGAATTTCGGTTCTAATATTGTATTTCAACAAATCCATATTTCCCGAAGTCGGAAAAATTCTATTCGATAAAAATACATATACAATTTCCGATTCCGGGTCGGCCCAGGTATAAGTCCCTGTAAAACCGCTATGTCCAAAACTGCTTTCGGATACACAGCCACAAGTCGCTTTTACATTTTTATCTAATTGCGGCTTGTCGAAACCAACGCCTTTTCGAACGCCTTCACTTGCATAATAACGGTGGTTAAATTTATCGATGGTTTCCGGCTGAAAATATCTTTGTCCGCCATAATAACCTTTTTGCAGGTACATTTGTATAATTTTGGCAATGTCATTGGCATTGGAAAAAACACCTGCGTGACCGCCAATTCCGCCCTGCATTGCCGCACCCATATCATGCACATCGCCATGAACCAGTTTATAACGGTAATAATTGTCTTTTTCTGTAGGAACAATTTCATTTTTTGAAATCTTTTCCAAAGGCAAATAAGTAATTCTGTTAGCGCCCATCGGCCTGTAAAAATGGAGTTGGGTAAGCACATTTAAATCATTTTTATAATGATTTTCTATATAATTTTTAAAGATATAAAAAGGCAAATCACTGTATTTGTATTCCTTCTTTTTAAGAAGTTCTGAATGCGCGATTAGATCAAACATTTCATCTTCATAAGCGCTGAGCAAATACAAGCTATCTGTAACTTTTAAATTGAATTTATGGCTTCTTTCGGTACGATAAAAATCGGCTGAAGGTTTTTTTGTTGTACTATCCAGCGTTTTTAAATAAAATGGAAGCCAGGGTTTTAGCCCTCCATAATGCGAAAGCACTTCTTGTACTGTTAGTTTATTTTTGTTTGTTTTCCTTAATCTATATATCAAACTTCCTAAAGTGCTGTTTAAATGCAAAACATTGCGCTCTTCAAGTTCCATAATCAACGGCAATGTGGCCACAATTTTTGTCAGCGACGCTATATCATATAAATCGCTGTTTACAACAGGCGTTTTTTCTTCATCCGTATGAAAACCAAAACTTTTATTGTAAACCACTTTTCCTTTTCGAGCCACTAAAATTTGCATCCCGGGCGCCATTTTTCCTTTTAAAATAACGGCTGCCACCGAATCGATTTTGCTTAATTTTTTGCTGCTTAAGCCCACGTCTTCAGGAATTGAATAGCCTAAAACACCTAGTGAATTGGACAGTATTCCGTCATTTTCAGAAAATTCTCCTGCGATTGAAACAGGCAATTTTCCTTTGATATTTAAAGCGCCAAACAGCATTTGTGCCGAAATTTCCTGGGATATTTTACTGTTTTGAAAAGAGACTACAACACCTTCAATATGCTTAAAATTTTCGAGCTGCAACAAACTGTACGGACTTGCAAAAACATTTAAAATAACATGATTGTTTTTGGCAATTGCTTGAAGTTTGTCCAATTCTTCGGGTTTAAACTTATAGTCTTTCCAAGGATTGTCGTTTGATTTGTGATACCCGACAATTACCAAGTTATAAGGCTTCAGTTCACTAATTAAATTATCGAGCGTGTCGTTTGAAATTTCAGTAACTTCAGCATAATTTTTTAACATATTTAAAAAATCGCTATGATTTGCATCACCCAATTTAACATAGGCAATTTTCTTCCGCTCTAAATGCTGAATTGGAAAAATCAAAGATTCATTTTTGAGCAATGTAATGGAATTTTCCACCAAATTACGATGAAGCAATTCATCCTCAATCGCGTTTAAATCTTGCTGTAAATTAGCTAATTCAATTTTTTTGTATTTGTTTAATCCTGCCCAATATTTTGCTTTCAATATTTTTCTGACGGAATAATTTAGGCGTTCTAAAGTAATCAAGTTTTCTTTTAAGGCAGCCTTAATGTTGTCAACGGCCAAAGGAACATCAGTAGGAATTAACAACATATCATTGCCCGCCAGCAAAGCCTCCAAATTAATTTCACCAAGTTCCGAATAATTGGAAACGCCTTTCATATTTAATGCATCGGTTAAAATTAAACCCTCAAAATTTAATTTCTCCTTCAGTAATTTGGATATAACTTGGTAAGAAAGTGACGTTGGACAATCTTTATTTTCTTCCAAGCCTATCACACTTAAATGCGCCACCATCACGCTTGTTAAATTATTGTAAATTAACTGTTTATATGGATATAATTCTATAGAATCCAACCGTTCAATATCAAAATCCAAGATGGGTAAAGCTTTATGGGAATCCGTTGCAGTATCGCCATGGCCGGGAAAATGTTTGGCATTTGACAAAACATGTTGACTTTGCATTCCTTTCACAAAAGCCAATGCTTTTTGCGTTACATTTTCCCTGTTTTCGCCAAAAGAACGATTGCCAATGATTGGGTTTTCAGGATTTATGTTGATATCCACCACTGGCGCAAAATTAATATGAATGCCCATACGTTGGCAATGTTTTCCCAGTTGCGCACCAAATTCCTCCACCAATTTATTGTCGGTTATCGCGCCAAGCGTCATATTCCAAGGAAAACGATAAGTGTCCTTTAAACGCATATCCAATCCCCATTCGCCATCAAAACCAATCAACAAAGGAATTTTGGAATTGGATTGGTAATTATTGGTTAAAACCGCTTGTTTTTCTGGCGTTCCCTGCATAAAAATCAATCCGCCAATATGGTAATTTTTAATTAAACTGTCGATAGAATTACGGTGTTTTTCATCCTTATTTGAATAAGCCTGCACCATAAACAGTTGGCCAATTTTTTCATCAAGTGTCATTTTGTTCATCAAACTGTCCACCCATTTTTTTTGGGCAACAGCATCATTTGTTTGCAATGGATCCAAGTTTTGCGCTTCCAAAAAAACACAATTAAGCAGTAAAACCAAGAAAAATATTTTTTTAACCATTTATTTTTTTGGATTGAGGAATTATTAAATGGACAATTTGTCTCACTATTATATCAAAAATGAAACCAAAAACTATTAAGAATTGCTTTTTTAATTTGTGACTGTCAAAAAACGCTTGTGCCAACTTTTATCGGCTGTCACTTCCCAATTTTGTTCAAAATCGGCTTTATTGGTGAGCATATTGTTGAAAACCACTGTGCTTGAAGTAATTTTTTGCTGCTTGGCATAATTTTGAAAATCAGCCATGCTTACCACATTGATATTGTCATTATCTTTAAATGAAATATTTAACTTATTGGTTAAATCAACTGCAAATTTTTGTTCAAATTGCTTAATCAAATTCACCGAAGCATCAATGGAACAGCCCGAAACTTCGTGATAATTTTCATCGACGGCAATTACAATAAATTGGTTGTATTTTATTTGGTATGATGCTTTTAAATCGTCTCCGTGACGTTTCCAAACGCTAATAAAATTTTCTAAATTATGGCTTATTTCCGCAACTTCACTTTCTGAGAATCCTCTGTTGGATTGGTAAATCCAAATTTTAGAGGTGTCTTCCAAACTGTCAAAATTTACTAACATATTATATTTTTTGATTGAATTTATTTTTTAAATCCTCAAGGGTAGGCACTTCCTTTTTTGGATGAACACGATCTCTAATTTCTACCAAAACTTTTTTGGTGTACAAAGGAAAATCGGCATTTTGAATCCACGAATAATAGCCCTTGTCATCTCTCAACACTTTCTCAACTTTATAGCCTTTATATTTTCCGAAGGTGAAAATTTCTTCATTTTCCTCATTAAACAATATAAATCCGGCCAAATCTGCTCTTTTTACGTGGGTTGAATAATCATTTAAAAACTGAACGTCATTTTCCAAATCATCATATTTCTCCAACTGCGCCAATAAAATTTCATAAGTTGCATTGGTGTCGGCTTCAGCCGAATGCGCATTTTCTAAACTTTGGCCGCAGTAAAATTGATAGCCGGCGCTTAAAGTTCTTTCTTCTTTTTTATGAAATATTACTTGTACATCAATAGAGTCCCTATTTTTCATAGTGAAATCAACATTGGCGCGCAACATTTCTTCCGCCAACAACGGAATGTCAAATCGGTTGGAATTAAATCCTGCCAAATCGCAGCCTTCAATCATTTCACTAACTTTTGGCGCCAATTCATTAAATGTAGGCTCATTAACCACTTTCTCATTGGTAATACCATGAATGTCTGAAGATTCCTTTGGGATTTCCATTTCCGGATTTACCAGCCAAGTTTTACTTTCTTTATTGCCGTTTGGAAATACTTTTAAGATTGAGATTTCCACAATTCTGTCTTTGGCAATATTAATTCCTGTGGTTTCCAAGTCAAAAAATATAATCGGTTTTTTTAATATTAATTCCATAGTTCTTTTTAATTTAACGGTAAAGATACTACTTGTAAGGCAGGTTTTAAAAATTCTGAAAATAGTTTTATAAACTTTTTAACAAAATATACTTCACTTTAAACGCTTACTCACTCGCCAGCTGCGCTTTATAATTTTCTATTTCAGATTTATATTTTTCGGGCAATTCCGGCTCCTTAAAATGATATTTTTTCAACGTTTCCAAAATAATATTCGCCACTAAAAAGCGGGCTGTTGGCTTGTCATCTGCAGGAATCACATACCAAGGCGCATGCACTTTTGAAGTTTTGTTAAGCAAATCCTGATAACACGACATATATTGGCTCCAAAGCTTGCGTTCCTTTAAATCGCCCGGAGAAAATTTCCAATTCTTTTCTTTAAATCGCAACCTTCTCAACAATCGGTTTTTTTGCTCCAATTTTGAAATATTTAGGAAGAATTTCAAAATAATGATTCCGTTAGCCGCCAAATTCTTTTCAAATTCATTGATTTCTTCCATTCTTCTGTGGTAAAAATCATCGGATAAATCATCCAAACTTTTTACAGCCGGAATATTTTCTCCCAACACATATTCGGGATGAACCCTTGTAACCAGCACATTTTCATAATGCGTTCTGTTAAAAACACCAATCTTTCCGCGTTCGGGCAAGGCAATATAATGACGCCACAAATAATCATGTTTCAATTCCAATTCGGTCGGCACTTTAAAACTATGAACCACCACGCCGCTGGCATTTACATCTTTAAATACTTCCTTTATCAAACTGTCTTTGCCCGATGTATCCATTCCCTGCAAACAAATTAACACGGCATGTTTTCCTTCGGCATACATTGTTTCCTGCAAATCGCTGAGTTCTTTTCTGGCTTTTTTAAGTTTTTTTTTCGCGTCATCAATAACTTCCATAGCAGTTGCTTCGCTTAAATTTACGGTGCCTTTAACTTGATGGTTCTCCATTTTTAAATATATTTTTGATAAATATATAAAATTATAGGCATAAAAAAATCCCGAAACGTTCGGGATTTTTTTGCGTTAGTCAGTAGTGATAATTTCTAAGTGTCTATGGAACCTAAAACTCGTTTCATAAAAGTGTTCAAAGCTTCCTTTTGAGGCATTCCTTCTTTAATCATTTTATGAACTTCAAGCGCGCCGTAAAGATTTGAAATGATTTCACCAATAACATCCAATTCTTCATCTTTTAAAGAAGAAACTTCTGTT
>JACUUQ010000102.1 GCA_014859175.1 Lutibacter sp.
GATTTTCAGTCTCCGACTGCCCAATTAAATAAAGTTCAAAGATGAAAGCTCAAAGGTGAAAGCTCAAAGCCCCACTAAAAAATGAAGTTTAAATGGTAACTCACAAATCAACACTAAAATAAAATGAACACAATTTCAAAATCGACCTTAGATTTTTTAAAGGAACTCAAACAAAATAACAATCGTGAGTGGTTCAATGCAAATAAATCAACATTTGAAGCGGAACAAAAAAAAGTTAAAGCTTTTTATAATTCTGTTATGGAGCATTTAAAAGCAACTGACCTTATTGAAAGCGTAAAGATATTCAGGATTTATAGAGATGTGCGATTTTCAAAAGACAAGCTGCCTTTTAAATCTCATTTTGGCGGACAATTTACGCGGGCAACGAACAAATTACGTGGCGGATATTACCTGCATATCAGTCCGGGAGAAAGTTTTTTGGCTGGCGGATTTTGGGAACCAAATAAAGAAGATTTGGCGCGCATCAGAAAAGAATTTGAAATGGATGCCTCTGAAATCAGCGCCATTTTAAATACTCCGGAATTTAAAAAACATTTCGGAAAATTAAAGGGTGAATCCGTAAAATCGGCACCAAGAGGTTTTGACAAAAACCATCCGAACATCGATTTAATAAGGCTAAAGCAATTTATTGTGACACGGGAATTTACGGATGATGAAGTGTTGGCGCCAAACTTTTTAAACGAAGTTACCGCTTCTTTTGTGGCAATGCGACCTTTTTTGGATTACATGAGCGATGTTTTGACGACCGATTTGAATGGCATTTCTCTTGTAGATTAAAATAAACGGGTTATTTTAAATTTACGCTTGCAACTTAAAAAAAGGCTAAGTTTTAATTATAGCAGCATTTGCGTTAGGGATAGAACGGCTTGTTTGAGCACTTTTTTAGTTGCCTTTCGCAACTAAAAAATGCGAGAAGTGATAGCCCGACCCTTGTGGTAACGCCATCTAAAATGTCAGACAGTAAAATAAATAAACGTAAAATGCTGTGCTAATTTAGAATTAAGTTAAATAAAAAAAGCTGTCCGAAATTTATATCGGACAGCTTTTTTTATTCATTTTAAGCAAAATTCAACATTCAACATTCAAAATTCAAAATTCAAAATTCAACATTTAAAATTCAAAATTCAACATTTAACATTCATCACTTTAAATAATGCGCTTACAATTACTCTACCAAAACCCAATCGCCTTTTTCAATTAAAGGAATTGCCTGTTTGTATTTTATCGATTTATTTTCGCCTGAAAGCACGTGTTTTATGTTCACTTGTTCATTTCGCCCAATTTTTCGCTCCGTGCGCACAATCGTCTCAACTACTTTTGGCGCTTGCGTTTGGTTGGTTTGTTGATTTGGCGCCGAACTGCCATATTCTTCCTTGCTCAATTGCACTTTTTCGCGTTTCTGTTCTCTTGCAGGCAAAACACGCGTTGCATCTTGCGATGGCAACTCTCCTTTAAATAAGAACGACAACACTTCTTTATTTACCGTATCCAACATTCCGTTAAACAGTTCAAAAGATTCGAATTTGTAGATTAAAAGTGGATCTTTTTGCTCATAAGTGGCATTTTGAACCGATTGTTTCAACTCATCCATTTGGCGCAAATGATCTTTCCAGGTGTCATCAATAATGGCAAGTGTAATGTTTTTCTCAAAATCGGTGACCAATTCTTTTCCTCCAGTTTCATAGGCTGTTTTTAAATTGGTGATTACTTTTAACTCTTTAGTGCCATCAGTAAAAGGAACTACAATGCGTTCATATTTTTCTCCGTGATTTTCGTAAACATCTTTAATTACCGGAAAAGCGGCTTTGGCATTTCGTTCCAATTTTTCTTTATAATGTTTGTAAATTGCATCAAAAAGCTGGTCGGTAAGTTCTTGTACTGTACCCGATTTAAACTCTTCTTCATTGAAAGGAGCCGTGGTTGAAGAAAAACGAATCAACTCAAATTCGAAATTCTGAAAATCATTAGAAGGTTTGTTTTCTCTGATCAACAAATCACAAGTATCAAAAATCATATTTACGATATCAACCTGCAAACGATCTCCGTAAAGCGCGTGGCGGCGACGTTTGTAAACAACTTCTCTTTGAGAATTCATCACATCATCATATTCCAATAAACGTTTACGAACACCAAAGTTATTTTCTTCCACTTTGCGTTGCGCACGTTCAATGGATTTTGAAATCATGGAGTGTTGGATAACTTCACCTTCCTGAAGTCCCATTCTGTCCATCATTTTAGCAATGCGTTCAGAACCGAACAATCGCATTAAATTGTCTTCCAACGACACATAAAACTGTGAAGAACCCGGATCTCCCTGACGACCTGCTCTACCTCGCAATTGGCGATCCACGCGACGTGAATCGTGGCGTTCCGTACCCACAATGGCCAAACCTCCAGCTTTTTTAACTTCATCAGAAAGTTTGATGTCGGTTCCACGACCGGCCATGTTTGTTGCAATGGTTACCACGCCCGAGTTTCCTGCTTCAGCAACAATGTCCGCTTCCCTTTTGTGCAATTTGGCGTTTAATACATTGTGTTTTATTTTTCTGATGGTCAACATTCTACCCAGCAATTCAGAAATTTCTACGGATGTTGTTCCTACCAATACCGGACGGCCTAAATTCACCAAGTTTTCAATTTCTTCAATAACGGCATTGTATTTTTCACGTTTGGTTTTAAAAACCAAATCATCACGATCATCACGAACCAAAGGTCTGTTGCTTGGAACTTCAATGACATCCAATTTATAAATCTCCCAGAATTCACCCGCTTCAGTAACCGCAGTTCCTGTCATACCCGCCAATTTACGGTACATTCTAAAGTAATTTTGAAGCGTAACAGTGGCGTATGTTTGTGTTGCGGCTTCAATTTTTACGTTTTCTTTTGCTTCAATCGCTTGATGCAATCCGTCGGAATAACGGCGACCTTCCATAATACGGCCGGTTTGCTCGTCAACAATTTTAATTTTGTCTTCCATAATCACATACTCAATATCTTTTTCAAATAAAGTGTATGCTTTAAGCAATTGGTTCATGGTGTGAATACGCTCGCTTTTGATGCTAAAATCACGATACAAAGCTTCTTTCTTTGCTGTTAAAACTTCCGGAGCATTATTTTCGCTCTCAAGACGTGCAATTTCAGTGCTTAAATCGGGTAAAATGAAGAAATTTTCATCACCGTCGTCACCCGATAAAAAGGTGATTCCTTTGTCCGTTAATTCAATGGAATTGTTTTTTTCATCAATCACAAAATACAGCTCTTCATCAATTTTGGGCATTTCACGGTTGTTGTCCTGCATATAATGATTTTCCGTTTTTTGCAAGAGTTGTTTAATGCCTTCCTGGCTTAAAAATTTGATTAAGGCTTTGCTTTTTGGCAAACCTCTATAAACGCGAAGCAATAAAAATCCGCCTTCTTTGGTGTCGCCTTCGCTAATAAATTTTTTCGCTTCGGCTAAAACAGCGGTTAAGTAGTTTCTTTGGATAGAAACAATTCTGTCCACACTTGGTTTTAACTCATTAAATTCGTGACGATCGGCATTTGCGGTTGCGCCAGAAATAATTAAAGGCGTACGGGCATCATCAATCAAAACAGAATCGACCTCATCCACAATGGCGAAATTTGGCGGACGTTGCACCAAATCGTTCGGTGAATGCGCCATATTATCACGCAAATAATCAAAACCAAATTCGTTATTTGTGCCATAAGTAATGTCGGCATTGTAAGCTTTTCTTCGTGCGTCTGAATTTGGTTCGTGGTGATCGATACAATCAACCCGCAAACCGTGGAATTCAAAAATTGGTCCCATCCAGGCGGCATCACGTTTTGCCAAATAATCGTTTACAGTTACCAAATGCACGCCTTTTCCGGTAAGTGCATTTAAATAAACAGGCAATGTGGAAACCAATGTTTTTCCTTCACCTGTCATCATTTCGGCAATTTTACCTTGATGCAACACCGATCCACCAATAAGTTGCACATCATAATGAATCATATCCCAGGTTACTTCTTTTCCTTGGGCATCCCATTTATTTGCCCAAATGGCTTTGTCGTTTTCCAGCACAACATTGTCTCTTGACGCCGAAAGTTCGCGATCAAAAGGCGTTGCTGTAACAGTTAGAAATTTATTTTGGGTAAAGCGTTTGGCAGTTTCTTTAACAACTGCAAATGCTTCGGGCATAATTTCGTTTAAGGTTTTTTCTGAAGCGTGGTATAAATCATCTTCCAGATTGTCTATTTCGCCGTAAATTTCCTATTTTCTGTCGATGTTTGCGTCTATGACTTCTTCTTTTAATTGAATAATTTTTGAAGTAAATTCACTGGTGCCATCCGCAATTTTTTGCTTAAAGTAAGCCGTTTTTTCTCTTAATTGGTCGTTTGTCAGGTTTGTTATTTCTTTTTCAAAAGCATTTACTTTGGCAACAATAGGCTGCAGCAATGACAAATCTTTTTTGTTTTTATCCCCAACAAAAATTTTAAGAACTGAATTTATGATACTCATAGTGTAGGTGTCAAATTTTTTAATAATTACACGTAAAATTACGGTAATTAAAATTGTTATTTATTAGTCGGTAAAGTTAATTTTTTTAAAGTTAAATTGTTTTAAATCTAACTTAAATTATAATTTATGGATTAATTCTAAAAAGTACAGCAATTTATAATTAATTGTTTGGGCGTTCCCCGCCGAAAAGGCGGGTCGGGCTTTTCGTTACAATCTTTTTTGATTCGCCGAAAAGGCGAATCAAAAAAGGATTTTCACTACAATCCCTAACGCATAAACTATTTTAGATAGAACTTAACCTCTTTTATTAAGCAAAAAAAAAGTCTCGCTAGAGACTTTTTTTGATTTGTTATTTTTAATATTCATCTTCGTTCCAAAGATAATCTTCTTCTGAAGGGTAATCAGGCCAAATTTCGACGATAGATTCGAAATTTTCTTCCTCGTCTTCAATCTCTTGAAGATTTTCTACAACTTCTAAAGGTGCTCCGGTCCTAATCGCATAATCAATCAACTCATCTTTTGTTGCAGGCCAAGGTGCATCCGCCAAATGTGATGCTAGTTCAAGTGTCCAATACATAACTTTCTCGTATTAAATTTTTGCAAAAATAATTTTTTTACTCAACTGGGCAAGCTATTTCTCCTTTTATTTCAATTTAAAAAAGAACTTATTTTATTTTCTCAGGAATCCAAGGAATTTCTTGGGCCTTATTGTCAATTGTCAACTTCCGTGCCAGCACAAAAAGATAGTCGGAAAGCCGATTTAAATACACCAAAATTTTTGGATTTATACTGCTTTCGTCGCTTAATTGCGTGGTAATTCGTTCGGCCCTTCTGCAAATGCAGCGGGCAATATGACAGAATGACACTGTTGTGTGTCCGCCCGGCAAAATAAAGTGTGTCATTTGTGGCAACGACTCATTCATCAGGTCAATTTCATTTTCCAAAAGCACAACAGATTCCTCGCTTACTTTATTGATATTTAAGCGTTCTTTTCCGCTTTTTAGGATTTCTTTTTCTGGCGGCGTTGCCAACATGGATCCCAAAGTGAACAATTCATTTTGAATCTTCAACAGAATTTCGGTTGTATGCGCGTCAATTTTTTGGTCACGAATCAATCCGACATACGAATTTAGCTCATCTACAGTGCCATAAGCTTCTATTCTTAAATGATATTTTGGCACTCTTGTTCCTCCAAAAAGAGAAGTTTTGCCTTTATCGCCGGTTTTTGTATAAATTTTCATTTGTTTTTATGGTATTTTTTGTTGGTATAGCTGCTGTCTCTAATAATTGATTTTTTATATATCAAAATTTTGAAATGCCCTTATTCAAGCTGCAAATTAACTAATTTTTAGGTGAATTAAATTAAACTCTGATGGTGAAATGTTGTTTTTTTTGTTCCTTTCTAAAAAATACCATTCCCCAAAAAAATGTGTTAATGGTGATGGTTACTTTTGGGTGACTTTTTATTTCCTGCCAAGCCAGTTGCATTTCCGGTGACCAATTGATATCGTCAAAAATAAATACCGAATTGTTATGTACAGTTTTTAGGCATTGGTTGAAGTAGCGCAGCGTTGGTTCTTTTTGATGATTGCCGTCAAAATAAATTAAATCGTACTGTTTATCTGCCAAAACAGCCGATAGTGTTTCATCGAAATTTCCAACAATCAAATCAATATTGTTTAAATGATTGGTTTTGAACAAGTCTTTTGCAACATCCGCAGTGTTTTCGCAGCCTTCAAGCGTAACAATTTTAGCATCAGGGTTTCCGATACTCAAAACGGAAGTTCCCAATCCTACGGAAGTTCCTATTTCCAATATATTTTTCGGATTGAAATAGTCAACCATCCGAAGTAAAAGCGCAGATTTTTTTTTGTTGATTCCTGCTATTTTTGCAATATCAGACACTTTTCGTTCGTTACTTTTAAAAACCGAAGATCCTTTGCCATAATCAGTAATTTTGATGCTGTTTTTATTTGAATACAAACACTTTTGAATCTTGTAAAAAGCTTTCATTTTCGCAGGATTCGTAAGGCCGTTAAAACATTTGGTCACCAAATCATAAACAAAAGGGGAGTGCACGCCGTGTTTATTTGTTGATGCGAGCAAAAAAGCGATAAACGACCTAATTTTGAACCAAACCATGACAAGTCAGTTTTAATGCGAAAATAGTTGAAAAATTATTTTAATACGCTATTTAAAATTATATTTGCCATAGCCTGATGAATTTTTTATGAAGAAAATTTTTTTTTACGCGGCAGTTTTAAGTCTGCTATCGTCCTGTATTTCAACGAAGAAAGTAACCTCTTTTCAGGGTGAACCGATTACAAAATCGGAAATCACCAAATTAAACAGCGAACCATATCGTTTACAGGTAAATGATATTTTATACATCGACATTAAGGCAGAAAACCAAGAACTTGTGACGCTTTTTAAAACTAGCGCTTCGGGTGGCGGCGGTGCGGGCGGACTTTATTTTACCGGTTATACCATTGACAGTCACGGAAATATAAGAATTCCCTATATTGGTGAAGTGAATGTTTTGGGTTATACCGAAAAGGAAACCAGGGAAAAATTGGAGGTTGAACTGGGCAAGTTTTTAAAGAATCCCGAAACTGTTTTTGTAACCGTAAAATTGGGCGGCGTAAACTTTATTGTCACAGGAGAAGTGGGTTCGCCGGGAACAAAAAATTTGGCACAAAATCAGGTTTCCATTATTGATGCCATTGCCAATTCAGGAGAAATTTCTACTTATGGAGACCGCGAAAATGTATTAATCATCAGGAAATCGCTTGATGGCGTTAAAAAATATAAAATAAATATGAATGAAATTGCCATATTTGAATCGGAAAATTTCTATATCCAGCCCAACGACATTATTTATGTAGCGCCGTTAAAACAAAAATCTTGGGGAATTGGAACTACTGGTTTACAGGCATTTACAACAGTGGTTTCGGTATTGTCATTTATAGTGACCTCTGTTTTATTAGTAAAAAATATATAATATTTTATGGACAGTAAATTCAAATTTATTGAAAATCCAAGTGAGCAAATCTCAAACATTAAAGATTATTTATTTCGAATTTTAGCCAATTGGAAATGGTTTGTGGCAACAATTGCCATCGCGCTTGCAGTTGCCTATTATATCAATATTTCCACCCAACGAATTTATGGACTTAAAACAACCATTGCCGTAAACGAAAAGCAAAATCCGCTTTTTTCTTCAGGTACCAACATTGCCTTTAACTGGGGTGGCGTTAGCGACAAAGTTGAATCCATCCGGAAAGCGTTAACTTCCAGATCCCACAATGAAAAAGTGATCAAAAGGCTCAATTTTTATATTGATTATTTAAAAGATGGCCGTTTCAGAATAGAGGACGCTTATGGGCAAACGCCTTTTACGCTAAAATTGCAGCCAAACCAATACCAATTGCTGAATACTTTGATAAAAATTGATTTTATAGACAATGATCGTTTTCAGCTTTCTGTTGATTTTAATGATAAGGCTACTTATAAATTGAACAATTACAAAGATGAAACGCAAATTGATTTTGACGGCAACACAAAACGTTTTTCAAAAGAGTTTTTGGTTGATGAATATATAAACTTACCTTTTTTAAAGGCGCAGATTGAAATCAAAAATGATGCAAAAAACTTAAAGGGACAATCATTTTATATTCAGCTGCGGTCTATTGCCCAAGTTGCCGGTGAATATCAAAATGTTAGGGCAGCCGGACTTACAGGCACTTCTTTAATTGAATTGAGCCTGTCGGGGCCAAACAAAAAAAGACTTGTTGATTATTTGAATGAAACCGTTATCGTTTTGGCTGAATTGGAACTGGAACAGAAAACCAATTATGCCCGCAGCACAAAGGAATTTATTGATGCCCAATTCAGAAACACTTCAGACAGTTTAAAATTAATTGAAGACAACATTGGAAAGTTTAAACAGGAAAATGAAATTTATCAACTCTCGGCAGAAGGCGGTGAAATCTTTTCGCAAACACTAAGTTTGGATAAAATGCAAGAGCAGTTGGGAGACCGCATTGCGTATTTTAACAATTTGGAAAATTATATAAAAACACATTCAGATTTTACCAATATTCCTGCGCCCGCTATCATTAATATTGAAGATGGCTCCATTGCCGGAATGGTGGGGAAATTAACGGAACTTTCCATCAGAAAGGAAAAATTGTCTAAAGAAGTTACGGCAAATCATCCATCCTTAAAAGCGGTTGAGCAAGAAGTTGCCACAACAAGAAGCGTGTTGCTTGAAAATTTGTCTTCTTTAAAAAACGAAACCAGAATTACCCTCAATAACAGCAAAAATAGGTTAATCAATTACAATGCGGAACTGAATAAACTTCCTAGTAAAGAACAAAAATTGTTGAATTTTCAACGAAAATACAGTTTAACGGAATCTAATTATGTTTTTTTGATGCAAAAGCGTTATGAAGCAGATATTGCGATTGCTTCAACGGTTTCAGACATTTCGGTGTTGGATACCGCAAAAGACACCGGACAAGGTTCTATTTTACCGAGAACGGAATTTAATTATATGGTTGCGTTGCTTTTGGGTACCATTTTGCCGCTATTTTTGATTATTGCCAAAGAAGTTTTGGATAGCAGAATTCATTCTACTGAAGATATTGAAAAAGTCTCTCCAATTCCAGTTTTGGGAGTTGTGGGAAACAATGGAACCGACAGTAATTTGGCGGTTTTCACCAAACCAAAATCGGGCGTGGCCGAATCATTCAGGGCACTGCGTTCAAACATTCAATTTTTATTTACAAGAAGCACCAAAGACAAATGCAAAACCATCATTGTGACTTCATCTGTGAGCGGAGAGGGCAAAACATTTGTGTCTATTAATATGGCCACTGTTTTTGCCTTGGGTGGTAAAAAAACAATATTGGTTGGATTGGATTTGCGAAAACCGAAAATCTTTGATGATTTTGAAATTTCTAATGATAAAGGCGTCGTAAATTATTTAATTGGGGAAGAAAATTTGGAGGCCATTATCCAAAAATCCAAAATACCCAATTTGGATGTCATCACTGCCGGACCGGTGCCTCCAAATCCGTCAGAATTGTTAATCAGTTCGGCAACCGAAGAATTGTTAAACAGTTTAAAAGAAAGCTACGATTATATTATTTTAGACACGCCGCCAATAGGTTTGGTGAGTGATGCTGTTGAGTTGTTGAAATATGCCGATTCTACGCTTTATGTTGTCCGGCAAAATTATTCCCAAAAAGGAATGCTTAAAATCATTAACGAAAAATATTTAAAAGAAGAAGTCACAAACATCAGTATGGTATTGAACGATTTTACCATGAAATTGCGTTACGGCGGTTATGGAAACGGCTACGGTTATGGCTACGGTTATGGTAAATATGCAAACGGCTATGTAGGCGACGATGCGGCTCCTAAATCATTTATTAAAAACATTTTCAAAAGAAAAAAGAGAATTTAGATATTAGAAGTTAAAAGCTGAAAGCTGAAAGTTTAAAGCTGAAAGTTCAAAGCTAAAAGTTAAAAGTTAAAAGTTTAAAGCTGAAAGTTCAAAGCTAAAAGTTTAAAGCTGAAAGCTGAAAGTTAAAAGTTTAAAGCTAAAAGTTTAAAGCTGAAAGTTAAAAGTTTAAAGCTGAAAGTTCAAAGCTAAAAGTTTAAAGCTGAAAGCT
>JACUUQ010000324.1 GCA_014859175.1 Lutibacter sp.
AACTGGAGTGATTAAACGTTAGCTTTAAAAATTGCGAACTTTGCGTTTTTCTTTGTGCTCGTTGCGGTTAAATGCAAATTTCGATTGAATTAATTTTTTATCATTTTTTACTTTGTTTTTATCATAGAATACGCATAAGCCGTTTTAAATAGCACTTAGCCTTATTTATTATTTATTAAAAAGAAAATCAACATAAAAAATTTGTCATGCGGTTAGTTTCTTGGAACGTGAATGGCATTCGAGCCATTATAAAAAAAGATTTTATGGATTCAGTAAAAAAATTGAATCCCGATATTCTTTGTTTGCAAGAAACAAAAGCAACAAATACCGATACTTTAAATGCCTTGCTTCCCTTAAACAACTATGTTACTTACGCCAATTCGGCTGACAGAAAAGGTTATTCGGGTACCGCGTTGCTTTGCAAAAACAAACCACTAAAAATGATAGATTCCATAAATGAGGTTGATGAAGACAAAGAAGGACGGCTCATTTGCGCCGAATTTCCAAATTTTTTCCTCATCAATGTTTATGCGCCAAATGCCGGTCAAGCATTGGAAAGACTTGATTATAAAAAGAACTGGAATTCCCTTTTTCTTGCTTATTTAAAAAAACTGAACAGCCTAAAACCCTTAATCGCCTGCGGCGATTTTAATGTGGCGCACCGCCCTATCGATTTAAAAAACGACAAAGCCAACTACAACAAAACCGCGGGTTATACCCAAATTGAAATTGACGGAATGGACAATTTGTTACACGCCAATTTTGTAGATTCATTTCGATATTTTCATCCAAATGAAATTGCTTACACCTTTTGGAGTTTCCGTTTTAAGGCCAGAGAAAGAAATGTTGGCTGGCGCAATGATTATTTTTTAATCAGCGAAAACCTCGTTAACAAAGTAAAATCAGCAAATATTCATCCCGAATTTTATGGATCAGACCATTGTCCTATCAGTTTGGAAATTAATTTATAGACTTTTTTAAAAGCGTCAATTAATAACGGTTACAACTTTTCCAGTCTTTCTTTTACACGGTCAATCACTTTTCTTACGGTGTCTTCACTCACTTTTAAAGTCTCAGATATTTCTAAAATATCCTGATTTCCAAAAACATACAACTCAATTATATTTTTACTGATGGGCGGCAAGGTATAAAATGTGGCGCCAAACAAGGCGCGTGTTTGGTCGGAAAATAAGGCTGTATCATTTAAATCCAATTTTCCTGTAATTTCCAGTTCCATAGGTTGGTCTAAAATAAATTGGGCAGGACTAAAACTGTTTTGTTTATAAGAAATATCGTCAAGATCTTCATCAAAAATATAATCGCCATCGGCTTCCACCGAATAATCTTCTTTCAACAAATTAAGTTCATCTTTTAAAATAGTGTCGATATTTAAATCCTCCGCAAACTGATTTTCCTTTTCAATTTTATGGTTTATTTTTTGGATCGTTCTTAAAAAAAGCGTTTGGTGCAAATGTTTTTCATCAATATCTTTCGAGTATCTTTTAAAAACTTCCAAAAAAACTTCATCTAAAATTCCGTTGGGATCATAAAATCCTTTGTCGATTAAACCTTCGTTTTCGGCAAGTTTTAATTTTGAGGCGGCAAATTTTTTTAGACTTGGAATGGCTGCAAAACTCTTTTTGTAAAATTCTTCGAATTCGGTTTCTTGATTGAGACGCATTGATTCTTTAATTTTCATGGAG
>JACUUQ010000103.1 GCA_014859175.1 Lutibacter sp.
GATCATTACTCAGGAAGGAACGTTATTGGGAATGTCTATGATTTTTGTGTGCATTATTAGTTGGGGTTATGGAAGTTTGTTTGTGGCCAAAGCCGATTTGCCTCCAAACTTTTTTGTGAACACTGGTTATCAAATGGTTACTGGAGGTGTCACGCTTTTGGTGGCGAGTTTGTTATTTAGGGAAGAATGGTCATTTCCAACACAATGGAGCCAGCCAGTGCAATTGTCCATGATTCTATTGATTGTTTTTGGCAGCATTGTCGCTTTTACAGCTTTCAATTATCTGTTAAGGGTGGTTTCTCCCGAAAAAGTTGCGACATCTTCCTATGTGAATCCGGTGATTGCCATGGTTGTTGGCTGGTATTTTTTGAATGAACAAATTACATTTCAGTCCATAATGGCTGCTTTGGTGTTGCTGACAGGCGTTTATTTTATCAACACGAAGAAAAGTTTGATCATTTTTTCCAGATTCACTAAGCGAATAAAATACAAGCAAGGAGAAGTTATCATTAAAAAGATGGAGTAATTTTGTAATTATGACAAACGATAGAGAGATCAATAAACGTCCTATTATAGAAAAAGCAATTGTTTCAGCAAAAATGACCGAGGTTGAAATATTTCAAAACAAAACATTGCGGCCAGTTATAAAAATGAAACATGAGTTGTTGATTGCTTATTTTCTTCATTTTTCATCACTTCAAAAAATTGATTTTCAATCTTTTAGCGACATAAAAAAGATTGAATTCATTGAGCGCACTTTTTCAAAAGACAGCCAGTTAAGAAATGAAATTAAAGGAATGATCATCGGTCATTTTACTTTGGATGAATTTGCCATCTATAAAAACTTCATCAAAGAAAGCAATAAACGGATTTTAACGATGGTTAAGGAACGTATTTTGAACACTTTAGTTAATTAATCTGATTTTTTTACAATTTCAATAAAAACAAATCACAGCCGGAATTTAAAACTATCTTTGCCGCCTTAATCGGTTTTAGGATACGTTTATATTATGGAGATAGGAAAAACAGACAAAATTAAAGCAATTACTTCTGAAGAAATTGAGAAATGCATTGCCATTTTGTCGCAATTGGTTACAAATACCGATGAGATTTTTGACATTGCGAAAGAACAAAGAACGGAGCTGATAAAAGTTGCCGGAATGTTTTCCAGACCCGATCGTGATGAATTTTCACGAAGAAAAAAGGACGGAAAAAAAGTAGCGAAACGAAAACTTGCCGCCAAAGAAAAAAATGCCCGAAAAGAAACCGGAATAAGAAATGCACGTGAAGCTTCGGTGTTTGTAGCGCCAAAATTGCTTCTTTTGGCCGATTTGGCTAATAGGTCAGGGCTTGAATTTGAGTCGCCTAAAAACTGTTATGTGTGCAGAACGCCATTTATCAAAATTCACCATTTTTACGACAGTATGTGTCCTGAATGTGGCGATTTTAACTACGCAAAACGTTTTCAAACGGCGAACGTAGCCGGACAAATAGCCGTAATTACAGGATCTCGCTTAAAAATTGGTTATCATATTACGCTGATGTTGTTGCGGGGTGGCGCAACCGTTGTTGCAACGACCCGTTTTCCGGTAGATTCAGCTTTGAGATTCTCGCAAGAAACTGATTATGAAGAATGGGGGCACCGATTAAAAATTCACGGACTCGATTTAAGGCACATTCCAAGCGTAGAAATTTTTTGCAATTTTGTGGAGCAAAAATATGGGCGATTGGATATTTTAATCAACAATGCAGCTCAAACAGTAAGAAGGCCATCCGGATTTTATCAGCATTTAATGAAAAATGAGGAAAGTCCGATTGATTCCTTAACAAAAAATACACGAGACTTATTGTTAGATCATTATGACTGTTTACAAGAATTGGCCACGTTAACTGCCGGAGCATCTTCCAACCAAAATATGCCGGTGACTTGGCACGGACCAGAATCAGGAATTGGATTGCGGGCTTCAGCAAGGTTGTCCCAAATTCCGTATAGCTTTGACAAAGAATTGGTGACCACAGAAGTTTTTCCGGAAGGAAAGCTGGACGCCGATTTGCAACAGGTAGATTTAAGAAAAACGAACAGCTGGCGTTTAAAACTGGGTGAAATTGAAACCACGGAAATGATAGAGGTACAGTTGGTAAATTCTGTGGCACCTTTTGTGTTATGTAACCGACTTTCTGAAGTGATGAAAAAAGACAAAACCGGCCAAAAACACATTATCAATGTTTCTGCGATGGAAGGAAAATTTTATCCGTCTTTTAAAGAAGATCGTCACCCACATACGAATATGGCCAAGGCAGCATTGAATATGTTAACACACACATCTTCAGGAACTTTGGCCAAGGACGGAATTTTCATGAATGCCGTTGATACCGGCTGGGTTACCGATGAAGATCCGCTGGAAATGGCAAAAATGAAAGAAGAACTGCACGATTTTCAGCCGCCGCTCGATATAGTTGATGGCGCCGCACGCGTTATGGATCCGTTGTTCGATGGAATCAATACCGGAAAACATTGGTGCGGAAAATTCTTAAAAGATTACCGGCCAATCAGTTGGTAAAATAAAACTACGGGTTGCTATTTTAATTTTTCTTTAAAAAAATCTATGGTGCGTTGCCAGGACAATGTTGCGGCAGCTTCATCATAACGCGGCGTTGTATCATTGTGAAATCCGTGGTTCACATTTGGGTAAAAATACACTTCGTAATCTTTATCATTTGCTTTTAAAGCTGCTTCATAAGCAGGCCAGCCCTCATTAACCCTGGTATCCAACTCTGCATAATGAATCAATAAAGAAGCTTTTATGTTTGGAACATCGTCTGCAGCAGGCTGTCCACCGTAAAAAGGAACAGCAGCCGGCAAATCGGAAATCCTTACCGCCATCATATTAGAAATCCACCCTCCAAAACAAAATCCGACCACGCCAATTTTACCATTACATTCAGGATGTACCTTTAAATGCTCATAGGCTGCGATAAAATCTTCCAACATTTCATTGCTGGTGCGTTGCTTTTGTAAAGCCCTGCCGTTATCATCATTGCCCGGATAACCGCCCAAAGGCGAAAGTGCATCTGGCGCCAAAGAAATAAATCCCGCAAGACCTGCTCTACGGCCAACATCTTCAACATACGGATTCAATCCGCGATTTTCATGCACCACAATAATTCCGGGTAACTTGATTTTACTGTCTGTTGGTCTTGACAGCAGGCCTTTAATTTCGCCGCCGCCTTTTGGTGAATTGTAAGTGATAAATTCTGATTTCAGTCTTTGGTCATCAAAAGCAATTTGCAGCGCCTTATAATTTGGACTCATAAAACTGAGCAATGACGGCACTGTAAGTCCGCCAATGGCATATAGCGACAATTTTTTCATGAATTGTCTTCTTTCAATTTTATTATGCGCATAGTCATCATATAAATCGAAAACTTCTTGTTTGATATCTTCTTTGGTTATTTTTTTCATAAGATTTTTTTTTAGTTTTAAACTGAACAAAAAACAGCAAATTAAGTTTTAAAATCAAAACTTGTGTTAATCAAATATGAATATTGGCTTTAAAAAAACAGTTTTTTGAAAACCTACTTTGTTTTTTTGGAAAAAAACCAGCTGCGTTTTTTCTTGGGAGGACTTTCAATGCCCAACAGTAAAGACAGTATTTTTAAACTTTCCGTGCGATCTGCAATTAATTTTATGATGCTGATAAATGGAATGAATAAAATCATTCCTGCGGCTCCCCATAATATTCCTCCTGCAATAATCATAATAATTATGATGAGTGGATTTAATTTTAAACGGTTGCCAACCGCTAATGGAAATATTACGTTTGCTTCCAGCAACTGCACGAAGGCAAAAATTAATATTACGCCAACAGGATACCAAATAGAATCATAAGTTATCCAGGAAATGGAAATTGGTAAAAGGGAGGAAATGGTGATTCCGGCATAAGGAATAAATGTTAGAATTGATGCAATAAAACCGAACATAAAAGGGTGCGGAATGCCAAGAATTGCCAATCCAATACTGTTTAAAATTCCTACTATTAAATAAACCAGCAACATACCTTTCACAAAATTATAATAAGATTGAATGGTTTCAAGTAGTATTTCGTGGATGGATTCTTTTTTATCCGCAGGAAAAATTTTGTAAAGCACATTGGTAAGCATTTCCCTATAATAAAGAATGAGTGTAGAGAAAACTGGGATTATAATCAAGAAAAAGGCCGACATGGAAATGGAATAAGCCGTATTCATCAGAAATTCAAAAATTTGCGATCCGGAGCCATCCAGCAAACTCCCGGGAAGTTTTGAAAATTCATCAGTATTGATGCCATATCGTTCTTCCAAAAAAGCGTACAATTGCGTAAAGGTTTCTGAAAATTTATCCTTGAACAGATGCCATTCCTCTAAAAATCCGGCAATTTGTGTAAACAGCAAATAAATAATGGCGCCTAAAAGCACAAATATGGTAGAAATAGCCATTATAATACTGCCCATTTTGTTGATGCCTTTTTTTTCCAGCCACTTACAAATCGGATACAAAATAAAGCTGATGAGCAATGAAAAACTAAGCGGAATAAATAGGGTTTTTCCAAAATAAAGCACCAAGGAAATGAGCACTGTGTACTGAAGGATTTCCAGCACAGAAAAATTTCTTTTTAGAGGAACCAATGTTTTGGGAAATTCTGCCATATTGTAATGAATTTTCAATGATTCTTTATGATATTCCAATTGTTTTTTCTGAATAAAAACGCTAAAATAAATAATTATAAATTATTCAAGTATAGTGTTTTAAAGCAATCCATCTTAAAATTCAGTAAACTAATATAGTCAATTTATTTCAGATTTTAAATGACTTATGAAATTTTATTTTGTGTTTAAAAATCAAGCCAAAGCAATTTTAAGAGTTACAAATTATCAATATTTTAAAAAAGTTTATAGTTGCTTTGCGCTCGTAAAATTATTGTTTTGATTTCATTAATTTTACGGTATGTACACAACCATTTTAAAGCATATAAATCAGCACATCCTTCTTACGGAAAAAGAGCAAGATTATTTTAAATCGATTTTATTACCGGTTGAAATAGCGAAAAGAAAAAAATTAGTGCAGCCCAGCACATTTGTCAAACACGAATATTTTGTGGTCAAAGGTTGTTTGATCGGGTATTATTTAGATGATGCAGGAAAGAAAAACATTATTCAGTTTGCCATTGAAAATTGGTGGATTGGCGATTTTGATGCATTTTATAATGGTGTTCCTTCCAAATTTAACATTGAAGCCATTGAAGATTCAACGTTACTGGCAATTCATTATGACGATTTACAGCTACTGTTTGAAAATGTTCCAAAATTTGAGCGCTATTTTCGGATTTTGGTCACCAATGGTTTTATTTCTTTGCAAAGCCGCATTTTATCTTCACTTCAAAACGAAACAACTGCGCGTTATTTAGAATTTTGCAAGGCATATCCAAACATAGAGCAACGTGTCGCTAATTATCATATCGCTAATTATTTGGGGGTTTCCGCTGAAAGTTTGAGCCGTGTTCGACGAAAATTGGTTAAAAAATCAGGCTAAATTGTTGGTTACAGTAACATTTGCGTTAAGGATTGCAGTGAAAATCCTTTTTTGAAGCTTTTTTAGCTTCAAAAAAGATTGTAACGAAAAGCCTGACCTGAAAGGGAACGCCCACCAAAAAGGCGGGCAGGCCCAAAACTAAGATATAAAAATTGCCGAACTTATCAGCATTATACCAAAAAAATCTTATTTCTTGATGTAGGTCAATTAAATTGCTGTGCTAAAGCCGTAAATTTGTATTTAATCATTAAAATGAAAATTATGAAAAACATACTATTTGTATTGACAAGCAACGATTCTTTAGGATCAACCGGACATAAAACAGGTTTTTGGATTGAAGAATTTGCTTCACCTTATTATTTGTTAACAGACAAAGGTTACAGCGTTACGTTGGCATCACCTAAAGGCGGCCAACCACCAATCGATCCAAACAGCGCTGCCGAAAATGCAGCTACAGCATCGACCAATAGATTTGATAAAGACGAAGCCACAAAGAAAAAATTGGCAAATACCTTAAAATTAGCCGATGTAAACCAAAATGATTTTGATGCAGTTTTTTATCCGGGCGGTCACGGTGTGCTTTGGGATCTTGTTGAAGATAAAAAGTCTATTTCACTTATCGAATCTTTTTACAATGAAGGAAAACCGGCAGCATTTGTATGTCACGCTCCGGCAGTTTTAAAAAATGTGAAAGGAAAAGACGGCAAACCTTTGGTGAACAACAAAAAAGTAACCGGATTTACCAATGAAGAGGAAGCTGCAGTGCAACTTACTGATGTTGTGCCTTTTCTTTTGGAAGAAATGCTTAAAGATAACGGAGGAATTTATTCGAAAATAGGGGATTGGCAGCCTTATGCCGTGGAAGACGGATTGTTAATAACAGGACAAAATCCTGCATCTTCAGAAAAAGTCGCAGAATTATTGGCTAAAAAATTAAAATAAGCCATGGAAAACAAACAAGCATTATTGCAGCCTTATGATAAAAACGGACTCGATTTAAAGAACAGAATCGTAATGGCGCCAATGACCAGAAGCCGGGCCAACAATCCCGAAAAAAAGCCAACAGAAGAACTTCATGCGGCCTATTATGAACAAAGGGTTTCCGCAGGATTGATTATTACCGAAGGCGCACAAGTTTCTGAAATGGCTGTTGGTTATGTAAATACGCCCGGAATTTATACAAAAGCACAAGTGGATGGATGGAAAAAAGTTAACGAACGCGTTCATGCGAAAGGAGGGAAGATCTTTATTCAATTGTGGCACGTGGGCCGGGTTTCGCATCCCGATTTTCATGGAGGCGAATTGCCTTTGGCGCCATCGGCCATCAATCCGAACAGCCAATCTTATACGCCGCAAGGTTTTAAAGATACGGTAACGCCAAAAGCGATGACAATTGAAGATATTAATACGACCATCAAGGATTTTAGGCAAGCGGCAAAAAATGCTGTTGAAGCCGGTTTTGATGGCGTGGAAATCCATTCATCCAACGGTTATTTGTTTCACCAGTTTTTTAATAACTGTTCAAATCAACGAACCGACAATTATGGCGGAAGCACAGAAAACAAGGCAAGATTCTTTTTTGAAGTGCTGGATGCCGTAAAAAATGAAATTCCTGAACAAAAAATTGGGGTAAGATTTAATCCTTCCATGCACAAGATGCATGGAATGATGGTTGACGAAGATACCATTCCAACTTTTGAATATATCATTAAAAAACTGAATGATTATCAGTTGGCTTATGTCCATTTGTCGGAACCGTTTACCGATGTTTCTGAAGTTCCTGTTGCCGTAACCGAAATCGCAAAACATTTTAGGCCTTTATATCACGGAACTTTAATGATTAACGGCGGATTTACACAAGAAACCGGAAATGCGGTGATTGAAAATGGTGAGGCCGACTTGGTGGCGTTTGGAAAACCCTTTATTTCAAATCCGGATTTGGTGGAGCGCTTTGAAAATAATTTGCCATTAACCGAATGGGACCAAAATACATTTTATACGCCGGGCAAAAAAGGCTATTTGGATTATGAGCCGGTTAAATTGTAATCGAATATAATTTAGAACACTAAAGTTATTAAAAATAGCGCCTTTTGGCGCTATTTTTAATATTTTCGTAAGCCTTTCAAACCATTAAAATATTTGATTACGACTTGATTTAAAACGTATTACAATTTTAATTTACTAACTTCATTCTCATGTTTATTGCAAATTTCCGTTATTAACACGTGCTTTTCTGAAAAGGCTTTGTTTAGCGTATCCAGAAATTTTTCTAGTTCTTTATCAGGATAATTAAATAAATCTACCTGAAGATGGCCAACTTTTACGACCAAACTTTCTGTGGTATTTTTAATGTCTTCCAATTTTCTTAGAATTTCTTCTTTGATTTCAATATTTCCTTTTTCCATGATGTTGGTTTTTTAGTTTTTATGTAGCTAGCACAGTAAATATTCTTATTATCAAATACTTATAACGAATTTCATTATGATTTATTGTAATATAATGCTATTGTAAATATCCTTAAGCCAGGCTAAATTTACGTTACATAATTTTAAACTAAAGTTGCATAATTCACACATTGAAGATAAAAATGGTATTTGGATTGCGGAACTGTTAAATTGAAATTGTCAGAAGCTCATGAATGCTGAGATTAAAAGAAACTGAAAAAAATTAAATATAACCGCAAATCACGCGAAGAAGGCGCAATGTTCGCAAAATGTTAAGTTCTTAAAAACAGTGATTAGCGTTCTTTGCGAAAAAACTTAGCGTTCTTCGCGGTTAAAAAAAAGTGTTACGGGTAATGTAAATGCTTTATTTTTAATGATTTATATCAATAAACTGGATGTAAGCAATTATTAATTTTGATTAATTTCTTACTTTGGAAGGATAACTTTTAGGATCCAAAGCAGTAGGGGACCAGCTGTTAAAAAATTCCAACACATCTTTGGTTGAATAGCCTTTGTTTTCCTCTAAATAAACGCTATTTTGGGTATGTAACCTGTTTCCATTACCATCCAATACCACAAATACCGGAAAACCAAATCGTTGCGGATAACCCAAGTTGGCCAAGATGTTTTCATTCCAGTTTTCTTTGGAATAATTTAGGTGATAGGTGATATATTTTTCTGTTAAAACATTTTTTAACGTATCATTTTCGGTGGCTTTTTTATTGAATTTAACACACCAACTGCACCAGTTTCCGCCAATTTGCAAGAGCACATGTTTTCCTTCTGTATTTGCTTGTGTAATTTTATTTTGAATATCCGTTTTAGCATCGGCTTCCGGATTGTATAATTTTACTTCTGATGTTTGGGCATTTAAATCAATTATCAAAAGCAGGATTATGATAAATAGCATTTGTTTTTTCATGGGATAGATTTTTCAAGTGCAAAAATAGAATAAATTTATTACCAAAAAAATTTACTAATGATGTAATGAAATAAGTTCATAAGATGAGTAATGAAATTGTCCTTAAATATAAAGAGTAAAAAGTTTAGCTATTATTTTTAGTTTTGCTTAAAAAATTTTGCCTGTTCAAGTATTTGTAAAGTGACTTCAATAGTTTAAGCTTTAAACTGCAATAACGAATATGATAATTTTCAAAATATAGGTAAAAATTTGATAAAAGGCGATGAAAAACAGCTAATTTAGCTTCAATAAAAAATATATATAATGAAATTAAAAAATAAAAAAGCAATTATCACAGGTGGTGGTAAAGGATTGGGAAAAGCTACTGCGATTGCATTTGCAAAAAAAGGAATTGATGTAGCCATAACCGGCAGAAATGAAAAAATATTAAAAGAAACCGTTGCCGAATTAAAAGCAATTGGTGTAAATGCCACTTTCGAAATATTTGATGTTGGAAACTATGAAGAAGTTAAGCAAGGAATTAAAAATATAATTGCAACACTTGGCTGTGTAGATATTTTAGTGAACAATGCCGGAATTGCAGCATTTGGATCATTAAATGAGATGGAAGTAAGTAAATGGACCGCTATTATTCAAACCAATGTAATGGGCATGTATTATGTTACCAAAGAAGTTCTTCCATATTTAATAGAAAAAAACGCAGGAGATATCATAAATATTTCATCAACTGCCGGTTTAAACGGAAATGCAAATACTTCAGCATATTCAGCATCAAAATTTGCTGTTATTGGGATGTCAGAGTCATTAATGAAAGAGGTGCGAAAAAATAATATAAGAGTTTGCGTATTAACTCCAAGTACCATTGCAACTGATATGGCCATAGAATTAGGAATTACAGACGGAAATGTTGAAAAAGTTTTGCAATCTGAAGATTTTGCTCAATTGATTGTTTCTGCCTTAGAACTGCCCAGAAGAGCAATGCTTACAAACGCTTCATTATGGTCAACAAATCCTTGAGAGATTGTTCGCTGAGAATCACATAGAATTTTTTTTATGGAGGATTGTGCAGAATATCGCAATGAATAAATTATGCTTTTGGTTGGATAT